>DATCPY010000184.1:0-18699 GCA_036569845.1 Candidatus Limnocylindria bacterium
CGCTTGAGCGCCTCGAGCGACTCCTCTCGAGGGAACTCCACGCCGAGGATCCGCGTGACGTCGCTGAACCGGAGCTTGATGTTCGGCCGGTGCCACGGCTTGGGGTACGCGTCGGTCGCGCCGACGAGCTTCGCGCCGGCGTGGTCGACGAGGAGCTGGACCGCGCGGGCGAGGGCGAGTGGCACGAGCTCTGGGCTGAGGTTCAACCGGAACCGCGCGCTCGCGGCGCTCTGCTGAGACAGTCCAAGCTTCTGCGCCGTCCGGTCGATGCCGCGGGGCTCGAAGTTCGCGCACTCGAGAGCGATGCGCGTCGTCTCCGGTCGGATCTCGGAGTCGGCGCCGCCGAGGATGCCGGCGATGCCAAGGGACCGCTCTCCGTCGGCGATGACCAGCACGTCAGGCGCGAGGAGCCGATCCACGCCATCGAGCGTCCGCAGCGACTCGCCTGCATGCGCGCGACGCGCGACGAGCGCGTTCCCCTTGAGGCGATCGGCGTCGTACGCATGGAGCGGCTGGCCGAGCTCGAGCATCACATAGTTCGTGATGTCGACCGCGTTGTGGATCGGCCGCATCCCCGCGGCGATGAGGCGCTCCTGCATCCACTTCGGCGATGGCCCGATCTTCACATTCTCGAGATATGCCGCGCCGAACCGCCGGCACCCGTCGGGATCCTCGATCCGGACGACGAGGCGCTTCGGGTCGAGCTCGTAGCGGAGCTTCGCGATCGGTGGCTCGCGCAGCGCGATGCGCTGCACCGCCGCGAGCTCGCGCGCGACACCGACGACGCCCATACAGTCGGGCCGATTGGGCTGAAGCTCGAGGACGAGGACCGGATCGCCGAGCGCATCAGCCAGCGGCTGGCCCACTCCCAGTGTCTTGTCGAGGATGAGGATGCCCTCGTGATCGTCGCCGAGGCCGAGCTCCTTCTCGGAACAGACCATCCCCTCGCTGAGGACGCCGCGCACCTTCTTCGGTTGCAGGACGAGCCAGCCATCGCCGGTCGCTTCGCTCCCAGGGGCCCCTACCCCTGCATCGTGCAGACGCGCGCCGACCTCGGCGTACGGGACGATGTCCCCCGTGCTGACATTCGGCGCGCCGGTGACGACCGTCTTCTCGCGGCCCTCCCCATACTCGACGGTCACGAGCTGGAGCTTGTCGGCGTTCGGGTGTTTCTCGAGCTTCGCGATACGCCCGACCCACACATGCTCCCAGCCGCCGCCGGGCCGCTCGACGCGGTCGACCTCGGTGCCGCTCATGTGGAGCTGCCGCGCGATCTCGTCGGCCGAGCCGCGCGCGTCGGCGTACTCCTTCAGCCATGACAGCGGAGCACGGATCGTCGGCATCTAGACACTCTCCAGGTAGCGGAGGTCGTTCTGGTGGAACAGCCGGATGTCCGGTGTTCCGGTGAGGAGCATCGCGAGACGTTCCACGCCGCCGCCGAACGCGAAGCCTTGGTACTTCGCCGGGTCGTAGCCGACGCGGCGCAGGACGTCCGGGTGGACCATCCCGCAGCCCGCGGCCTCGATCCAGCCAGCGCCCGCGCACGTCGCGCACCGTCCGCTGTCCGTCTGGCCGGTGCCGTCGCAGACGAAGCAGTCGAACGCGATCTCCGCGGACGGCTCGGTGAACGGGAAGTAGTCCGGGCGGAAGCGGACCTTGCGCTCGCCGCCGAAGAGCTGCCGGGCGAAGCTGTAGAGCACACCCTTCAGATCGGCCATCGACAGCTTCTCGTCGATCGCGAGCCCTTCGTACTGGAAGAACACGCTCTCGTGCGTCGCGTCGGTCGCCTCGAACCGGTAGCAGCGCCCGGGCACGATGATCCGGATCGGCGGCTGCCGGTTCTCCATCGTCCGGACCTGCATCGGCGAGGTGTGGGTGCGGAAGAGCATCGGCCCCATGTCGCGGACCGCACCGCCGCCCCGCGCGACCGTGCCTCCGGTGCCGGTGCGCGCGAGCGACAGTACGTCCGCCGAGTCCTGCGCCACCCACAGCGTGTTGAATTTGTCCCGCGCCGGGTGGCCGGCCGGGATGTTGAGCGCCTCGAAGTTGTAGTAGTCCCATTCGATCTCGGGACCTTCGACCGACTCGAAGCCCATGCCGAGGAAGATGCGCGAGATGTCGCGGATCGTCCGCGAGATCGGGTGCAGCCGCCCGAGCCGCACCGGACGGCCCGGCAGCGTGAGGTCGAGCGCGCCGCCGGTCAGACTCCGATCCAGGCTCGCGGCGCGCAGGATGCGCTCGCGCTCAGCGAGGGCTGCCTCGATCTGCGCCTTCGCGGCATTGAGCGCGGCGCCCGCGGCAGGACGCTCCGCGGCCGGAAGCGCGCTCACGGCCTTCATCCGCGTCGTGAGCTCGCCATCCTTGCGGCCGAGGTGGCGGACGCGCACGGTCTCGAGGGCGGCCTCGTCCGCCGCGTCGGCGATCTCTTGCCGCGCGCGCTTCGTCAGCTCGCTGAGCTCGTCCGCCATGCGCATCCTCCTTTCGGGCAAACAAGAAGCCTTCGTCCGCTCGGGACGAAGGCTGACCTCCGTGGTACCACCCGTGTTCCGGTCAGTGCGACCGACACTTCGTTCTGAGCGCTAGCGGGCTCAACCCGGATCGGCTTTCACCGATCGGCTCCGGAGCGAATTCCCGCCGGCTCTCTCGCGATCGACTCTCAGTCCATTCGTCTCGTCGGCTTTCGAATGGGTCGATCTTCTCTGTCGAGCGACCTTGCGGTACTGCTCTCCTTCTCGGCCTTAGCTCTTCTTCGGCTCCGCCTTCAGCTTGTTCTCTTTCACGAGATCGACGTAGTGACGGAAGATCTTCGGGTCGTTGACCGCCATCTCCGCGAGGATCTTGCGATCGAGCCCGACGTCGGCCTTGCGCAGCGCCGACATCAGCCGGCTGTACGAGACGCCCGCCTCCCGCGACGCGGCGTTGATCCGCGCGATCCAGAGGGCCCGGAATTGCGCCTTGCGCGCGCGGCGGTCGCGGTACGCGTACGAGAGGGCGTGGATCGCGGCTTCGCGGGCCGGACGGACGAGCTTGCGCTTGGCGCCGCGGCGACCTTCGGCCTCGTTCAGGAGCTTCTTGTGCTTGCGGTGCGCGGCCACGCCGCGCTTCACCCGTGACATCTGTTCTTCTCTTCCCTACCGGCCGATGTTCGGCAGCAGCTTGCGGACGATCTTCAGGTCCGCCTTGTCCACGAGGCCCTTGCCGGCGTGGCGCCGCTTGCGCTGCGGGGATTTGTGCGCGTTGAGGTGGCCCTTGAAGGCCTTGGCCCGGGTGATCTTTCCCGTTCCAGTGACCTTGAAGCGCTTCTTCGCGCCGCTATGGCTCTTGAGCTTGGGCACAGCGATACCGACTCCTTCGACTGCGTGGGACGACTAATGTACCCGATTCCCCGTGGTCGGACGAGTCGGAGCCGGCCGAGCCGGCGCTGCTGCTGGCGTCGCCGCCGGCGCCCCGACCGGTGCTGAAGCCCGGGGCGCGGCAGGCGCAGGACGAATCCCTGGAGCGGGAGCCGCGGATGGTGATCGAGCCGGTGGCGGCGTCGCCGGCGCCGGCCGTTGAACCGCCGGAACCACCGGAGCGGGACGCGACCCTTGAGGAGACGGTGAGTTGGCCGGCGACGGCGACGCCGCCACCGGCGCGGGAGCACCAACGACCGCAGGCCCGCCGCCAGGGGCGTTCTGGATCTGCGGCGCGCGCACCGGGTTCATCACCATGATCATCTGGCGTCCTTCGAGCAGCGGCATCCGCTCGATGACGCCGTGGTCCTTGAGCTTCTCGCCGACCGCGAGCAGGAGCGCGCGGCCACGATCCGGGTGGGCCATCTCACGCCCGCGGAAGCGGACGGTGACCTTCAGCTTGTCGCCTTCATCGAGGAACCGCGAGGCCGCTTTGATCTTCGTCTCGATGTCGTGGTCGTCGATCTTCGGCGCCATGCGGATCTCTTTCCACGTGACAGCGCGCTGCTTCTTCTTGGCGTCCTTGGCCTTCTGCTGCTCCTCGTAGCGGTACTTCCCGAAGTCGAGGATCTTGGCGACCGGCGGTGTCGCGTTCGGGGCGATCTCGACCAGATCCCAGCCCTCGCTCTGCGCGAGCTGCAGGGCGCGCGGTGTCGGTACGACCCCAAGCTGGGACCCGTCGGCGCCGATAAGGCGGACGGTGGGAACGCGGATCTGGTCGTTGATGCGGAGCTCGGGAGCTATCGGCTCGCTCCGCGGTCAGAAGACGTGTTGATCAGACCGAAAGGATATCACTTGCCCAGGAAACCCTGAAGGCGGCGCTTCATGGCCGGCCACTCCTCAACGGTCACGCTGAACACGACGCTGGTGCGGAGGTGGCCGTCTGCGAGGATGCGCTCGTTACGGAGCTCGGCCTCCTTCACCGCGCCGAGCCGGGCGATGGCGTTCTGTGACCGCTCGTTGCGCTTGTCGGTCTGCAGCCACACCCGGTTCGCGCGAAGCGTCTCGAACGCATGGCTCATCAGGAGGTATTTCGACTCGGTGTTGACGGGCGTGCGCCGGGCGCCTTTCCCGTACCACGTGTAGCCGATCTCGAGGGTGTGATTCGGCGGGTCGATGTGCGCATAGCGCGTCGTGCCGACGAGCTCGCCATCCGACTTGCGCAGCACGGCGAAGGGCAGCTGTTGCCCGAGGATCGTCTGGTCGAGGGCCCAGCGGATGTACGTCGTGTAGCCCAGGACGCCCTGCGGCCGCGGGACCATCCAGGTCCAGATGTCGTCTTCGTCGCCGGCGACGAACAGCCTCTCGGCGTGCTCGATCCGCAGCGGCTCGAGCCGAACGTGTTCGCCCTCGAGCGTGACCGGGCGCGGGTCGAAATCCGGCCGCGCCTTGCCCTTCACCAGGCCCATCTTCACGTCGTCGAGGAAGCCACTCTCCCACCCCAGGCCGTCGCGCTCGACCCCCTCGACGACGAAGCCGAGGCTCTTGTACATCCAGATCGCGCGATCGTTGTGGCTCACCACGCTCAGGCCGATCCGGTGCAAGCCCAGCTGGTCGAAGAGGTATCGCACCTCGAGCGTGAGGGCCTCGCGGCCGATGTGCCTGCCCCAGAGCGCGGGCTCGCCGATGCCGAGGCCGACGTCCGCGCTCTTCCCCTTCGGGTGGTAGTCGCGGAAGTTCGCGAAGCCGACGGGACGGCCGCCGTGCTCGATGACCCAGCAGCCCGACTTGCCCTCCTGGGTCATGCGTTCGATCCACGACCGAGCCTCGGATTCCGCGAACGGACCGGGCGGCCGGCCCCACTGCTGCCAGCGGAACGCGGCGTCGCTCCCCCACCGCACCAGATGCGGCAGATCGTTCATCGTCATTGGCCGCAGGGTCACGTTCGCGCCGCGCAGGGTCGGGACGCTCACGCGTCGGCCATCAGGGTCGGCCCGCCCTCCGGGCGAATGAAGTCAGGCGGCAGGCGCTTGTCGTCGCGCTCCGCCACGAGCCGCTCGACGATCGCGTCGAGGGCGACGCCGCGCTCTTCCTCGCGCGAGCCACGTTTGCGGACGGAGACCTGCCGCGCGGCCGCCTCACGGTCACCGACCACGAGGATGTAGTTCGCCTTCCGTTCCGTGGCCTCTTTGATACGCGTGCGCATGTCGCCGGCCTGGACGTCGAGCCCGACGCGAAGGCCGCGCTCGCGCAGCGCCGACGCGACCTCCTCGGCGTACGGCCGCGCCGTCTCGCGCACGGGGATGACGGCCACCTGTTCCCACGCGAGCCACAGCGGGAAGTTCCCGGCGTAGTGCTCGATGAGCCCGCCGACGAACCGCTCGAGGCTGCCGAACAGCACGCGGTGGATCATCACCGCTCGCTCGCGCAACCCCTGCTCGTTCACGAACGTCACGTCGAAGCGCTCCGGCAGGTTGAGGTCGATCTGGATCGTCGGCCCCTGCCACTCGCGTCCGATGGCGTCGCGCATCTTGATGTCGATCTTCGGCGCGTAGAAGACGCCACCGCCCTCGTCGACCTTGTAGGCGACCTCACGGATCCCGAGCGCCTTGCGCAGCGCGTCCTCGGCCTTGTCCCAGAGATCATCGGTCCCAAGACGCTTCTCCGGCCGGGTCGCGAGGTAGATCGCGGGGTCCGTGTAGCCGAAGATCCGCAGGAACTCCATCGCGAGGTCGAAGACCTCGCCGATCTCCTCCTGGGCCTGCTCCCACGAGCAGAAGATGTGCGAGTCGTCCTGGGTGAAGCCGCGCACTCGCAGCATCCCGTGCAGGGTGCCGCCGCGCTCGTACCGGTACACCGTCCCGAGCTCACCGATCCGCATCGGCAGATCCCGGTACGAGTGGATCTTCGACTGGAAGACCTTGATGTGGCCCGGGCAGTTCATCGGCTTGATCCAGAAGTTCTGCGCCCTTCGGGCGTCGGGGGCCCCTGCCCCCGCCTCGTCCAACGCCAGCGGGCCGTACATGTTCTCGCCGTACTTTTCGAGATGGCCCGAGCGCTGGTAGATCTTCTCGTGCGCGATGTGCGGCGTGTAGACGAGGGTGTAGCCGCGCTTGCGGTGCTCCGCGCGCCACCAGGTCTCGAGCTCCTCGCGGACGATCGAGAGGTTGGGCAGCCAGAGGACGAGGCCCGAGCCGAGCTCTTCATCGATCCGGAACAGCTCGAGGTCGCGCCCGAGGGCGCGATGATCGCGGCGCTCGATCTCCTTTAGTCGCTCGAGGTACGCGTCCAGCTCGGTCTGGGTCGGCCACACGGTGCCGTAGATCCGCTGCAGCTGGGCGTTGTGCTCGTCGCCCCGCCAATACGCGCCGGCGACGGACATGAGCTTGAACGGGCCGATCTTCCCGGTCCGTTCGACGTGCGGCCCGCGGCAGAGATCGACGAAGGCGTCGTGGGTATACACGCCGACCTTCCCGTTCTCGATGGTCTCGTCGAGCTTCTGGATCTGATCGACCTTGTAGTCCTGGTGCCTGGCGCCGAAGAACTCCAGGGCCTTCGGTACGTCCATCTCGCTCCGCTCGAATGGGACGTCCTTCTTGACCATGGCCTGCATCCGCTCCTCTATTTCGGTCAAGTCGCTGGGCTGGAGGGGCCGCGGCAGGTCAAAGTCGTAATAGAACCCGTCCGTCACCGGGGGACCGAAGCCGAACTTCGCTTCGGGGAAGAGCTCGAGGACCGCGCCGGCCATCACGTGCGCGGCCGAGTGGCGGAGCGCATAGAGCGCATCGGGTCCGTGATCGGGCTTGCGGGACATCTTCGTGTCTTTGTTCGCCATCTCGTCCTCCCCGTGATGTGGCCATCACTGGGACGAGATCCGGTCTGCACCAGGCCTCGCGGTTCCACCCAGCTTCCCCGACCCATCCTCTGGGCTGCATCGGGGCGCTCATTCGTCGGCGCTCGGCGGTGGTCTCCCCGTTCAGATGGCTTTGGACCGCACCGGCTTCCACTGTCCCGGCTCGCTCGGCGATCCCTCCGCCTGGGCACTGTCCGCGTCGTCGCGCTGACGGAATCTTAGCTCCCGACGTCCTCCGGAGCACGGAAGCGCATCGCTGACCAGGTGTCATCGAACGCCACGAGCGTCACCCCGGCGAGCTCGTGCTTCTCCATGGCCACGTGGAGGACGTCCCGGTCGAGGTCGGTACCCGCCTTCGCCCCGCCCTTCGGGTAGCACACCCAGAGGATCGCGTCCTCCTCGAGCGTCCCGAACGATGTCGCCAGCCGCTTCAGCTCGCCGCTGTCCCGGACGAAGACGATGGCCACGTCGGCCGGCTTGCCGCGCTGGTCGGTCACTGATGCGCCCGCCGGCAGCGGGTCGAGCTTCTTCGCATAGCCGATCGGCGCATTCAGCATGAGGACGCGCGCGTCAGGCTTGATGAGGAGCTTCGTCGCGAGATCGGCGGCCACCGTCCGACTCTAGTGGCTCCCCCGCCTCCGGCGGCGCGATGGGAAGCGCGACGAAGAACGTGCTGCCGTGCCCTGGCCCCTCGCTCGCGGCCCAGATCCGGCCGCCGTGCGCGGCGACGACCTCGCGCGCGACCGCGAGACCGATCCCTTCTCCCGGCACGGCGGAGCGCTCGTTCGTACCGCGGTAGAAGCGAGCGAAGATCCGGTCGAGCTCGTCGGCGGGGATACCGGCACCGCGATCGGTCACTGCGAGCACGACCTCATGTTCGCTTCGATCCACCTCGACATCGACCTCGGAGTCCGCGGGCGAGAACTTGACGCCGTTGTTGAGCAGGTTCTCGATGACCTGTTGGATGCGGCTGCGATCCGCGCTGAGCGTGAACGGGCCGGGGCCAACGGGATCCACGTTCACCTGCCGACCGGTCACGAGGGTGACGCGACGGCCCGCCTGCTTTGCCTCGATGAGGAGGTCGACCTCCTCCAGCTGGAGCGCCGGTCCCGATGTCCCGGGCGCGCGGAGGAGGTCGGCGATGACGCGGTCGAGCTGCTTCACCTGCTGTTGCACGGACTGGAGATTCCGCGAGGTCAGCTGCGCGTAGGCGTGCACGGATGTCAGCGGCGTCCGCAGCTCATGGACTGCAAAAGCCACGGCGTCCTCGCGGGCTCGGAGCTGGTCGGTGAGCTCGGCGACCTGCCGTCCGAGCCCTTCAGCCTGACTCAGCAGCTCATCGCGCTCGACGATCCGCGCGGTCGCCGACGCAGCGATCTCGCCGAGGACGGTCAATGCGTTGACGTCGTCGTCGGTAAGTCGGTGCCGCGTGCCGGCGGCGACGAGCGCGAGCCCCGGCCCCACCGCGACGACGGCGCCATCGGCGAGACGCGCCGGCGGGATCGTGTCGCGAAGGAGCGCGAGGGCGTCTGGAGCGGAGAGATCGCCCGCGAGAACGGTGCCATCGGCGAGCCGCGCGATCGCCGCCGAGCCCGCGATCTCGGTCGCGACGCTGAGGATCTCGGCGAGCACCGCGTTCGCAACGCGGTCGCGCTCGAGCGCGCGCACGCCAGCGAGGGTGCGCTCGAGCGTGGCGTTCGCCCGTCCGAGCCGGGACCGTTCACGGGCAGCGGTCAGCAGCGGGGCGGCATCGGTGGCGACATCTCGCACGAGCGGTCCCGCCGTCTCTGCGGTCGCGCTGTCGACGAATGTGCAGCGCAGCCGGACCTCGCCGCCGAGCGGCCACGACGGCGCGAGCGTGGTCGCAATGCGATCGCGAGGGACAGCGCTCCCACGTGTGTGCCGGACCGGTAGCTGTGGCCCATCCTCGATCCAGGCAGATGCGGCGCCAAAGCTGCGGACCGCGTGGTCGGTGAGCCGGTCGAGAAGCTCGTCCTCATCGCGCGCGGCGATCAGGTCGCGCTGCGCGAGCGCCGTCGCGCGCAGGCGCTTCCGGCTCGCCTCGCCGCGCGTCGCCGCCCACACGAGCTCCACGACGAGGAGACCGATCGCAAGCAACAGCTGTACGGGCCAGAGATCGCTCGGCCGGAGCTCCTCCGCGCGCGCGGCGATCACGACGTCATACGCGACGATCGATGCCGCCGTTGCCGCCGCGGCCCCGACCGCGCCCGATGTCAGTCCGGCGGCCCCGATCGCGAGCGCGTAGAGGGCCCAGGTGCCGACGGACAGCGGGACCAGGAACGACAACCCTGCCGCGTACAGGATGTCGAGCGCCACTGCCAGAGCCGGCAAGGTAACGAACCGCGCCGGCTGGTACCGCTGGATCACGACCGCGCCGGCGTACCCGAGGAGCGCCGCCGCGGCGGCGGCCTGGTCAGACCGGGGGCTGAGGACCAGGACGGTCGCGCCGAGCGCGATGCCGACGAGCCGGAGCCGCAAAACGGTCCGTGCGAGATCGCGAGCGTCAAGCCGGTCCTGGTGCATCCCCGTTACAGAACAACGCGCGAGCGCTCGGAACGCTATTCAGCCGGACAAGAAGCGGCGCTCCCGGGAAGGAATCGGGAGCGCCGCCAGGGGGAGGGTCGACGGGCTGGGCTAGCGGGCGACACCCGCGAGCTGGGTCGAGGTGTAGGTGATCGTGAAGTCCTGGGTCAGGTTCTGGAACGTGTTCCCGGCCGTGGTCGGGAGCGAGAAGTCGAAGGTCAGGGTGTCGGTGCCGGCCGCGGTGATCGTGCCCGACGCTGCGAGGGCCATGTTCTTGAGAGCGCCGGTGAACAGGGTCGTCGCGCCGCGCTTGACAGTGACCTGGATGCCGTTCGTCGTGTCGCTCCAGAGGAGCGTGTTCGCGACCGCGGAGATCGCGGCCGTGTACGTGAACCCGACGTTGCCGGTGTTCGTGATGGTGACGGTCCGGTTGGCCGTGTCGCCAGGGACCATGTTCGCCAGGCTGACGAGGGACGCAGCCCCGCTCTTGTCGTTCGACATCGTCAGCGTGGCGGACCCGAAGGAGTTGCCGGGGTTGGTCGTGGTGGCGGTGAAGCTCGCGGACGAGCGGTCCGAGGTGACGGTGAGACCGATCAGCACGAGCGCCGAGAGCGCCATGCCCGCGAGAAGGGTGGTCGACTTGCGCATCTGCTGTTCCTTTCATCTCCGCCTCGTCGGTTCGTTCGCGGGCGGCTGGTATGAGGGGAACTATCTGCGCCAGCGGGCGTCCGGCCATCGGCATCTAGGGGGAGAGCTCATACCTCGTTGGTATGAGGTGCTGGGCGGTCGAACGGGTGCCCTCGCCCTTTCGGGGGATGCGGAAGCTAGGTCTTGAGGGCCTGCAGGACCGCTGCGGCGTGGCCGTCGGCTTTCACGCCATACCACGCCTGTTTGACGGTGCCGTCCGGGGCCAGCAGGACGGTGGAGCGGATGACCCCGTCGCCTCGCCCGGGCCGGTCCCCCCAAGCGCCGTAGGCGGCCATGGTCTGGTGGGCCGGATCCGAGAGGAGCGTGAACCGGAGGCCGTACTTGTTGCGGAACTGGACGTGCGACGCGGCGTTGTCGGGCGAGACGCCCACCACGGGCACGCCGGCCTGCTGGAACTGCTGCAGGTTGTCGTTGAACTGGCAGGCCTCGGTGGTGCAACCGGGCGTGTCGTCGGCCGGGTAGAAGTACACGACGGCGGACTTGCCCTTCAGCGTGTCGCTCGAGACGGTCTTGCCGTCTTGATCGGGGAGGGAGAACGGCGGTGCCTGGTCGCCGGGCGCGAGCTGGGTCATCGCCGCGATGCTAGGTCTTGGCGGCGAGCCGGGCCTCGAGGGCGGCGACGCGCTGCTGGAGCTCGGCAACGGCGCGAAGGCGATCGTCGGGGTCGAGCTCGAGGAACGACTCGGTGGGCGCGACGTGGGCGTGCTCGACGCTCACCGCGGCAAACCCGTCGTCGTGCTGGGTACCGGCGAACGCGTGCATCGGGTAGCCGCAGAGGAGCGAGAACGTTTGCTTCTTCGCGAGACCGTTCCAGAGCTTCTCGAGCTCGATCGCCGCGCTCGGCTTCCCGTCCGTCCAGAGCAGGGCGACCATCTCGCCGAACGCGCGCACCCGACGGAGCGGCGGGCCCTGCACGGTGCGCTCGATCAAGGCACCCACGACCGCATCGAACTTCGCGGCGTCAGGGCTGTTGCCGACCATGAGCTTCGAGAGCGTCTCCGCCGCGTCGAGCGCGAGGTACGAGCCGCGGCGGCGAGCAGCGTTGAGATCCAGACCGCGGCGGACGAGACGGGCCTCGAGATCGGCACGGTGGGCCTTGGTCGCGATGACGATGCTGGCGTCCCCGTCGCTGACCCCCGCGGCAACGAACCGAGTGACCCCTTCCAAGAGGTAGTCGTCCTTCTCGTAGAACTGGACGGCGTGCTGGTCCACGGCCGGGTGTCCGTTGGCCGGCCGCGGCGGCGCGAGGCGGAAGGTGTAAGCGTCGCTCGCCATCGGTGAAAGGCTACCTGCAGGCGCCATGCCGAGCAGCGCGTCGCTCGCCCGCTTCGGTGAGGCCGAGGCTGTCTGGCAGTACGAATCGTGACCGGGCACACCACGGCTTCCTAACAATGACGGCCGGGAGCGACCGCGGGGCACGGCCAGTGCGGTACTCCGGGTGTGCGCACCTTTCAGGACACCCACGTGGATCGCGAGGCCGCCAGCCGGGCGTTGATCGACCTGGTGGCCAGCGTCGCCTGGTCGGAGCGGGAGCACGCCGGCGAGGCGCAGCTCTCCCGCATGCGCGACGAGGCCATGACCCTGTTGCCAAAGGTCCAGCGGGGCGATCGCGATGCCGCGCAGCGCGCAATGGAGCTCGTCAACGCAGCCGGGGGCCGCGCCGCCTAGGAGGCCAGCTTCAGCTCAAGGGATCGTTGTGACGCGCCGAGCGGTCACGGCCTCGATCGCGGCGAAGAGTCGGTATTCATCGAATGGCTTATCGACCTGTCCGGCGAAGCCGGCCGCCGCTGTCCGCACGTGATCCGCGCTGCCCGTGAGGCCCGACATGGCGATCACGGGCGGCAGCAGCGTGTCTTCCGGCAAATGGCGCAGCGCCTGCATGAACTCGAAGCCGTCCATCCGCGGCATGCGCAGGTCGCAGAGCACGACGTCGAATGTGCCGCCTCGGATCATCTCGATGCCCTCCATGCCGTCCGCCGCGACCCAGACCTTGGCGCCGAGCTCCTCCAGGAGCATGCGTATCGCGCTTCGGTTGTCCTCGGTATCGTCGACCACGAGCACTCTCCGCCCACCGAGGTCCGGCGCGGCCGCCGGGGCTCGAGCCGCCGGCGCGTGCAAGCTGCCGGAGACGAGCGGGAACTGAAGCGTCACGAGCGTGCCGAGGCCAACGCCTTCGCTCTCGAGCGCCACACGACCGCCGTGCAGCTCGATGAGCTGTTTGACGAGCGAGAGCCCGATGCCGAGCCCCGCATGCCGCCGACGAGTGCCGCTCTCCTGCTGCCTGAAGAGCTCGAATGCCGCCGAGATGAATTCGGGGGCAACGCCCTCACCGGTGTCCCGTATCTGGAGGGTGGCCATGTCGCCCTCCTGCGCCAGCACCACCGAGATGCGACCGCCGTCGGGAGTGAACTTGACCGCGTTCGAGAGCACGTTCCGGAGGATCTGTTGGACGCGCTGCTCATCCACTTCCACCAGGAGTGGCTCGCGCGCTTCAACGACGTCGAGGGTGAGCCCCTTCTCCTGGATGTCGTCGGCGATGGTCTCGATCGCCGAGCGAAGCACCTCGTTCAGGTCGTGGACCCGAAGGTCGAGCGCCGCCTCCCCGAGCCGGGCACGGGTCAGCTCCAGGAGATCATCCACCAGCCGCGCTTGGAGCAGAGCGTTCCGCTCGATGACCTCCGCGGCTTGGCGGGCGCGAGCGGGATCGTCCCCAAGCTTCAGGATCCGAGCCCAGGCGATGATCGGCGTCAGCGGCGTGCGCAGCTCGTGCGAGACCACCGCCAAGAAATCGTCCTTCGCGGCCGACTCAGCCGCGAGCGCCGCGGCCGTCGTCTCGGACCCGCGGGTCCGGGAGTTCTCTCTGAGGATCGCTTCCCCGAGCACCTGGAGCAGTTCGCCCTGCAGCTTCAGCCGCCGCTCAGGGATCGGCTGCTGGGCTCGCGCGATGTCCCAGATCTCCCCGAACGGCACTCCAGCGGCTCGTGCGAGGTGCTCGATGGCCGACGAGCCGACGAAATCGACCAGTGCGTACCCCGCGACCGCCGCGCCCACCACCTGTCCGTCGAGGACGAGGGGAGCGCCGACGACGGCCAGACCGTCCTGAAGCGGGAGGACCACGGCCTGACGGTCACCGACCTGCGAGACGCAGCGATGGGCGCACGCGTCGAAGATGCGCGGGTCATATCCGTGCCGCGCGAACAGCGTGTAGAGCGGCGTGGCGTGGAACGGACCGCAGACGATGCGATCCCCGGCATAGACGATGACCGTCAAGTGCGTCACGGCCCCGAATTTCTCGAGGGCCGGTAGCCACGTGCTGAGGTCGAACATGCCCGGCTCGGCGTTCGACACGCCCACTCCTAGTCCTCGCCGTCGGGAGGGACAGCGTCCCGCACGCGCGTGGGCGACCGGGATACGAGCCCACCGTAGGCGGAGAAGGGCGCCCGCGCCCGGGCCTCGGCGACCGTGAGCGGGCGCGGCAGCACGTGCATTCCCTTGCCGTCGAGGATCTCGACCTCGTGCGTGACGCGGGAGGTCGGGTTCGCGCGCATCTTCGCGACGGTCAGGGCGAGCCGGAACCGGTCCCCGAGCTCCACCCAGTTCAGCAGGAGGATGTTGTCGACGAGGGAGCTCATGGCGAACTCGCCCATCATCGACGACATCCCGAGCATCTCGGGGTTCTCGTGGTTGTACACGGCCCCGACCTGATGCTCCTTCATGAGCGCGATGAGCGCATGGAAGAAGTCGCGGAACACCCGGCCGGGTGGGCCGAGGCTCGAACCGTAGGTCGAGAGGCTGTCGAAGACCACCCGCACGGGCTTGAACTCTTCCATGATCTGCTCGATCTGGTGGAAGTGATGATCGATCTCGATCTCTTGCGGCGGGTCGTAATGGATCCGGACCAAGCCCTGCTCGATCGGGGGACCGAGGTCGATGCCGATGACGCTCGCGTTGCGCGTGATCTGGGCGACCTGCTCGTCGAGCGAGAGCATGAGGCAGCGCTCCCCACGCCGGATCCCTTCGGCGATGTACTGGAGCGCCATCACGCTCTTGCCGACGCCCGAGATGCCCGCGACGACGGTCGTGCTGCCGACGAAGTACCCGCCATTCACGATCTGGTCCAGCCCGGGGACCCCGGTCGTGATCCGCTTCGAAGTGTCGAAGGCCGCGGCGCGGTCGCGTTTGTCCCTCCTCGGCGCCTGTACCCGCCGGTACGCTTCGATGCCTTTCCCTTCAATGATGCGGAACGTGTGCCGGCCCATCCCGTAGTCATGGCCCCGGGACTTGACGATCTCCAGCGATCGCAGCGCCGATCGCTTGACGTCCTCGAGGCGCAGCCGGATCACCGTATCCGCGATCCCCTCTTCCGGCGTCGACGCGACGCCCGGATCCAGGTCGGAGGCCTCGACCGCCAGCATCGGAGTGAGGTCCTCGCGCTGGAGCCCCTCGACGAGAACGTGGAACGCTTCGCGCGGCTCGGACGTGTCAGCCCGCAGCCCGGCCACGCCGTCCACGTAGATGCGCCGTGCCCCCATCTTTGCGGCCTGCTCCATGAGGAGGCCGTCGGCCTGCTGCAGCTCCTGACGGAAGACCGTTCGGGTGGTGAAGATGATCCGCAGCCGTCCGTCGGCCTCGAGCGCGGGAAGGTCCCAGCCGAAGCCCGCCGCGTCGCGGATCAGCTTCGCGGGCGACACCTCGAAGAGCACGATCATCCCGGGCTCGTCGAACATGCTGACGCCTCGGTAGATGAACTCGACACCGAGGGTCGTCTTGCCGGTCCCGACGCCGCCCTCGAGGAGAATGACGTTCCCTCGAGGGATCCCACCAGACAGGATGGCATCGAGGCCGTCGATCCCGGTCCTGATGAGGTCACGCTCCACCGACGTCTGCCTTTCTGTTCGCGCGGGCGACGCCGCGACCGATTCGCTCGCTTGCTACGCAGTTGACGTGCCAACCACGGCCAGGTGCCGGTCCGGTCCGAGGTCGTCTGAGATGGGCCTACGCGGGCTGAGCGATTCTCGATCCGGTGGGCTCTACTGGGCTCGAAGCAGTTAGACGAACTATGAACCTAAAAGAAGGTGTGGGGACAGTCCAAGGCACTCCCCGTTCCCACGGATCTCACCGCTTCGTTACCCCTGCTCGGTCCGATCGACGAGCATCACGATCGCCGCCACGAGCTCTGGGAGGTCGATCGGCTTCGCCAGGTACCGCTGGAAGCCGGCGGCCATCACGCGCTCACGGTCCTCGGTGCTGGCATAAGCCGTCAGCGCGATCGCGGGGATCGATCCCCCGCGTGCGGCGTCCAGCGCCCGCACGCTCCGAATGAAGTCATAGCCGTCGCGCCCGGGGAGTGAGAGGTCGCTCAACAAGACATCGGGTCTCACGCGCTCGAGCTCGCTCAGGGCGGCCGCGACGGTGGCCGCGGCTGTCACGACGGCGCCGCGGTCCTCGAGCATCACCGTGATCACCTCCCGCACATCGGCATCGTCTTCGACGACGAGCACGTGGCGTCCGGTGAGATCCTCGGTCGGGCCGGACGCTGCGGCCCGATCCGCCTGCTCATCAGCCGCGCGTTCAACAGCCAGCGGCAGCGTCACGGTGAAGGTCGCCCCGTGGCCGAGCCCGGCGCTCGCGGCATTGAGAGCCCCGCCGTGCAGCTCCGTCAGATGTCGGGCGATCCCGAGCCCGAGCCCGAGGCCACCATGGCTCCGTTTGCGAGGTTCCGTGCCGAACGGAGCGAAGACCTGTGTGAGTTGGTCGGCCGAGATGCCTGCGCCCGTGTCGCTCACCTGGATCTCGACCTCGGAGCCGCTGCGGGCGATCCGTACCGCGATCCGGCCCCCGTCGGGAGTGAACTTCATCGCGTTGGATACGAGGTTCCCGACGATCTGCTGCACACGCGCGGCGTCGCCCTGGATCGGGTAGGCGGCCTCCTCGATCGACACGACGAGCCGGATCCGCTTGGCGTCGGCCGCCGGACGCAGGTTCTCGATCACCGTCTGGACCGCTGACGCGACCAGCATGGGTGCGAGATCGAGCTGCAGCACGCCGGCAGTGATCCGCGAGACATCCAGCAGATCCTCGATCATCCTGGCCTGCAGCACGGTGTTGCGCTCGATGACGTCCAGCGCCCGCTCGGTGTGGGCCGCGGAGAGACGCCGAGACTGGAGCATCCTGACCCAACCCAGCATCGATTGGAGTGGGCTGCGAAGCTCATGCGACAGCACCGCGAGGAATCGGTCCTTCGCTTGGGTCGCCTGCTCGGCCGCGGCGCGCAGCGCCTGCTCGCGCTCGACGAGCGCGGCGCGCGTGCGCTCGAGCTCCTTCTCGGCGGTCACGTCCTCGATGGCGAGGAGGATCAAGGGATCGTCCGCTGTCGCTCGAAGCACGAGGCTGGCGTTGAGACGCATCGTCCGTTGTCCGAGACCCTCGAAGGCATGCTCGACCTCGAAGTCGCTCACGACGGTGTCGCGCGGCAGGATCTCCTCGAGCAGCCTCCGCAGCTCCGGGATGTCCCACTGGCGGTTGCCGAGGTCGTAGATGAACGTCCCCTCGGTCGCGGCCGGCGTCACTCGGAAGGTCTCGTAGAACGATCGGTTCGCCTGCACGACGTGGAGACTCGCATCGAGCGTGACGAGCGGCTCGCGCACGGTCTCGAAGGTGGCCCGAGCCACATCGCGAGCCTCCCGCACCTCGCGTTCGGTGCGTTTCAGGTCGTCGATGTCGATGAACGAGACGACCGCGCCCTCGATCGTGTTCCCGGCCGCGTGGTACGGGCGAACCCGCACGGAATACGAGCGGCCATCGCCGGTTTGGACTTCGCGCTCGACGGGAGCAGGCGTCTCGATCGCCGCCTTGACCATGGCTTCGAGGTCTGGGAACTCGACGCCGAGACGCAGCTGCCCGATCGGACGACCAATGTCGCCCGCGGTCAGGCTGAGGGCCCGCTCCGTCGCCTGCGTCATGCGCCGGATCCGCCCATCGGGGCCCACGATGATCATCGGGACGTGCGTGCTGGTCAGGACGTTGCTCAGGTCGTCGCTCAGGCGCGTCAATTCCAGGTTCCGGTTGCCGAGGTCGTCGTTGACCGTGCTGAGTCCTCTGTTCGTCGCGCGATCGAGTTCGGCTTCCGTGCGTTCGCTGGCTCCTGACCCGCGATCGGCCAGTGCGGTGTTGCGATCGAGTTCGGCTTGCGTGCGTTCGCTGGCCCCTGCCTGGCGGTCTTGGGAGGCTCCCTTCCGGTCCGACGCAGCCTGTCGCCGGGCCAGCGCCGAGCGGCTGAGGGCGTCTGTTGGGATCCCCGCACTGACCGACGTTTCGTGCTGCTCTGCGGCCTGGTCGCGCTGCTCGGCGGCCTTGTCGCGCTGCTCGGCGGCGTGGTCGCGCTGCTCGCCGGCCTGATCGCGCTGCTCGCCGGCCTGATCCCGCTGGTCCCCCGCCTGGTCGCGCTGCTCACCCGCCTGGTCGCGCTCTTCCGCGGGCGAAGGCCCGCCGCCCCCGCCTTCGGCGGAGCTTTCCCTCTTGGTCACCGGCCCACCCTTGGTCGCCCCGTCGTCCTTACCGCTCTCCGTAAGGTCCCCCTGCCACAGAATCCACCCGATCGACGAGCGCGGATGCGCACGTCGCCGATCTTGGTGGTCACCTCGGTTGGCGTGTGTACGTGTGCGAGCGGGCGCAACTGTCGTACTGATCGGCCATGAGCGGCGTAACGGTTGAACCACGTATTCGCGTCGATGCGACAACGACACAGTTGTGCGGGAGCGCGCGAACGGACGTCGAGGCAAGGTTGCGAGCACGACGCAGTCTGCTGTGCCGGTGGGCTCTACTGGGCTCGAACCCGCGGAGCCGCATCAGTGCACATCGCATCACGCTCGCCGGTCGCGAGGAGTGGAGCGCGTGGTCCTCGAAGGAAGCGGCGTCGGGTGAGTCAGGGAAGTAGGCGCTTACCTCTCGGAGTCCGTCCTGCTGGTACACGGCGAGCTGCCCGCATGCACGTCCTGTCGGCTTGAGCGGAACGACGGGCGAGTGCCGGCGCATCTGCCCGCATTCGTCCTCGGTCACGCTCAGCGCGAGTGACGCGATGCGCTGACGCGTCACTGCGACCGGTCACGCCCTCGCCACGATGCGAGCGGCCGAGCGAGGCCCGCTAGCTCCCCGTCGGTGGTCGCGCTTCCCGTTCGGTCGGCGCATCGAGACCGAAGGTGA
>DATCPY010000185.1:0-4829 GCA_036569845.1 Candidatus Limnocylindria bacterium
GTGGCTCCTCGCGGCGGTCGTGCTCATCGCCATCGGCGTCGTCGGCTTGTACGTCGCGCGCGGCGTCATCGGGGTCGTGACCCAGCCGCTCGCCGGCGCGGACATCGGCGTCTCGGCGCGCAACGCGCTGGCCCTCGCGCGACCGGCCCGATCGCACCTCTCGATCCTCGGCGGCATCTTCCTGGCGCTCATCGCGTTCGGCTACGTCCTCGATCAGTTCGACCTGCTGTTCCGCGACGAGACCGTGCTCACCGGCGCGGGCTTCACCAGCATCACCGCGCGCCTACCCGCGCTGCAGATCCTCACGGTCGTCGTCGCGATCGCCGCGATCGCCACCTTCGCGAACGCGTTCTTCCGCACGCTCTGGGTGCTGGCGGGCACGCTCGGCCTCTGGCTCGTCGCCTCCATCCTGCTGCTCGGCATCTATCCGTCCGTGGTCCAGCGGTTCGTCGTCACGCCCGACGAGCTGAACAAGGAGCGGCCGTACATCGCGCGGAACATCGAGGCCACGCGCCAGGCCTACGCCCTCACGGCCGTGGACGAGTCGGATATCGACGTCGCGAACTCCCCGGTCGAGTCCGACGTCCGCGCGCAGTTCGCCGACACATCGAGCGTGCGCCTCTGGGACTACCGGCCACTGCTCGCGGCCTACCAGCAGGTGCAGGGGCTGCGGCTCTACTACAAGTTCAACGACGTCGACGTCGACCGCTACGTCATCAACGGCAACGAGACGCCGGTCATGCTGTCGGCCCGCGAGCTCGCGACCGACCAGCTGCCCGCGGCCGCGCAGACCTGGGTGAACCGGCACCTCTACTACACCCACGGCTTCGGCGCGGTGATGACGCCGGTCGGATCCGTCGGCATCGAGGGCCGTCCCGGCTTCGTGCTGCAGGACATCCCGCCGGTCGGCCAGCCGAAGATCGACCAGCCGCGGATCTACTACGGCGAGCTGACCACCGACTACGTGATCGTCGGCACGACCCAGGCCGAGTTCGACTACGCGCAGGAGCCGAACGACGTCACCACCCGCTTCTCGGGCGGGGGCGGCATCGGCGTCTCGAGCCTCTGGGACCGGCTGCTGTTCGCGCTGCGCTTCGGGGATCTCAACATCCTGATCTCGTCGCAGCTGTCGGACGGCGCTCGCGTGCTGTTCCACCGTCAGATCAGTGCCCGCGAGCAGCTCATCGCGCCGTTCCTCACGTATGACCCGGATCCCTACCTGGTCATCGCCGACGGGCAGCAGTACTGGGTCAACGACGCCTACACGACCGGCACGAGCTACCCGTACAGCGAGCGCTACGGCTCGGGCGCGAGCGGCCGCACCTCCAAGCTCGACGCGTCCGACATCAACTACATCCGCAATAGCGTCAAGGTCGTCACGAACGCGTACGACGGATCGATCACGTACTACATCGCCGACGACAAGGACCCGGTCCTCCGCACGCTGCGCAACATCTATCCGTCCCTGTTCAAGCCCATCGCGCAGATGCCGCAGTCGCTCCAGGCACACATTCGCTATCCGGAGCAGCTGTTCACCATCCAGACCCAGGTCTTCGCGACGTACCACATGACCGACGCGGGTAACTTCTACAACCGCAATGACGCGTGGCGGATCGCGAACGAGAACTTCAACGCCGGCGGGACGTCGCAGGCCATCGAGCCGTATTACGTCACGGCGCAGCTGCCGGGTTCATCGAAGCGCGAGTTCGTTCTGTTCGTGCCGATGACGCCTGCGGGCGGTCAGCGGGACAACATGGTGGCGTGGGTCGCGGGCCGCGCCGACCCATCCGACTACGGGAAGCTGCGCGTGCTGAAGCTGCCGCAGAGCCGGACGATCTTCGGGCCGCTCCAGATCGAAGCTCGCATCACCACCGATGCGACGATCCGGCAGCAGACCTCCCTGCTGACGATCGGCGGCGGGGCCCAGGTCATCTACGGCAACCTCATCGTGCTGCCCGTCGGCAACTCGTTCCTCTACGTCGAGCCGCTCTTCGTCCAGGCGAACAATGGGAAGTTCCCTGAGCTCCAGCGCGTCATCGTCGCCACGCAGGACCGCATCGCAATGTCCGATACGTTCCCCAACGCGCTGAACGCGCTGTTCGGCAGCACACCGGTCACGACGACGCCCGGTAGCACGCCGACGCCCACCCCGACGCCCGGGCCGAGCGCGACGCCCGCGCCGTCCGGCTCGGCAGCGGCCGCGACGGTCGCGCAGCTCGTGAAGTCGGCATCGGATCACTACGCGAACGCGCAGACGGCGCTCAAGAACGGCGACTTCACCACGTATGGCCAGGAGCTCAAGGCTCTCGAGAGCGACCTCGCCAGGCTTCGTGCGCTCACGGGCCAATGACGCGGCGATCCTCGCCGGGCTGTTCTGGTGCGCCGGTGGGATCGAGCTCAACGCACCGCAGCTCGATCGGGTGTTCCTGCTCGTCACCGGGGCGGTGCTGCTCGGTCTGAGCCTCCGTGGCCGCGACGAAGGGTTCTTCATCTGCTGGTACGCGTTCCTCATCGGCACGAGCGAACGCCTCTCGCGCATCCCGCTCCTCGACGGCAGCGACGTCCTGCGCGCCACGCAAGAGGGCCTGATGAATCTGCTGCGCGGCTGGGATCCGTACAGCGTCCCGTTGACCTCGACGATCCCGCCAGGCTCTCCACTGGTCTATCCACCGGGCGAGCTGCTCTGGTACCTGCCGGCTCATCTGCTGTTCAGCGACCTCACGCGCGTCGACACCGTCGCGGGCATCCTCACGATCGTCGCGATCAGCGTGGTGGGGCTGCGCGCCGGGTGGGAGCGGGTCGCGCTCCCGGCGATGCTCTACGCGACCTGGGGCATCGGCGCGTTCCGCGCCGTCGATGGATCCAACGATGTGTCGGCCGCGTTCATGGTCGTGCTCGCCCTCGCGATCCTCGTGTTCGCCGACCGCGACACGCGCTTCGGTCGCATCGCGTTCGTCGCTTCGGCCATCGCGTTCGGCTGGGCGGTCGCGTTCAAGCAGTTCGCCGTCGTCATCCTGCCGCTCGTGCTGCGCCATCTCGCCGTCGCGGGGCGCGATTGGCGTCGGTACGGCCTCATCAGCGCCGCTACGGTCGCGGTCTTCGTCGTGCCGTTCCTGCTCTGGGATCCCCGCGCGTTCCTGGAGGCGCAGGTCGCGATCCTGACCTTCCACACCGAGGTCTGGGGCGCGAACCTGCCGGCGGTGCTCCAGCAGTACGTCGACGTGAGCGACTGGCTGCCGTTGTTCTTCATCGCCGAGCTGGTGCTCACGGTCCTCGCGCTCGGGCTCTTCCTGCGCGCGCGGCTGCCGACCATCGGCGCCGCGACGTTCGCCGGGTGCGGGGTGATCCTCATCGCGCTGCTCCTCGCGAAGTGGACGACGCAGCCGTACTTCGCGTACCTCGGCGGAGTCGCCGCGATGGCCCTCGCACTCGTCGATCGGGACGCGCGCGTGGTCCCGAAAACCTAGAATCGCCGTGGTGTTCGCGTGACCGCCGAGCTGCGTGTGGGCATCATCGGCGCCGGCTATTGGGGCCCCAACCTCGTCCGCAACTTCAACGAAGCTCCGGGCGCGGACGTCGTCGCCGTCGCCGATCTCGACCCCGAGCGCCTGAGCGCCCTGCACAAGCGCTTCCCGGCCGTGCGCACGACGACGGACCACCGCGAGCTGCTGAGCGACCCGTCGATCGACGCGGTCTGCGTGGTGACGCCCATCTCGACCCACCGTCCGCTGGCCGAAGAAGCGTTCGCCGCGGGGAAGCACGTGTTCGTCGAGAAGCCGCTCGCCGGCACCGTCGCGGACGCCGAGGCCATCGTCGCGGCCGCGCGCCGCGCCGAGCGCGTGCTCATGGTCGGCCACACCTTCGTCTACAACCCCGCGGTGACGATGGTGCGCGCGGTCATCGAGCGCGGCGAGCTCGGCAAGATCCAGTACGTCGACAGCCAGCGGGTGAACCTCGGCCTCCACCAGTTCGACTTCAACGTGCTGTGGGACCTCGGCCCGCACGACGTGTCGATCGTCCTCTATTGGCTCCAAGAGGAGCCGGACTGGGTCCAGTGCGTCGGCGCCTGCTACGTCCAGTCGGACATCGAGGACGTCGTCTTCCTCACGATGGGCTTCCCATCCGGCGCGATCGCGCACGCGCATCTGTCGTGGCTCGCGCCGAGCAAGCTCCGCACGATGACGGTCATCGGCGACAAGAAGATGGCGGTGTACGACGACGGTCACTCGTCCGAGAAGGTGAAGATCTACGACCACGGCGTCGCGGCGCTGTCGGCCGAAGAGCTGCGGCGCAGCTACCGCTCCGGTGACATCCACAGCCCGCGCGTCGCGCTGACCGAGGCGCTGCAGCTCGAGGTCCGCCACTTCATCGAGTGCGTCCGCGGCGGCGCCACTCCGCGCAGCGACGGCGAGGCCGGCGTGCGCGTCGTCCGCGTGCTCGAGGCCGCGAACCGGTCGCTCCGCGCGAACGGCGCGCGGATCTCGCTCAAGGACCTGGTCCGATCGTGAGCCGGGCGTGACCAGCCTCGGCGTCGACATCCACAAGACCGCGATCGTCGGCCCGAATGTCGACATCGGCGCCGGCTCGATCGTCGGCGCGTATGTGGTCCTCGGGCTCGCGCCGCGCGAGAAGAAGGACGGCGAGCTGCCGCTGGTCATCGGCCCAGGGTCCGTTATCCGTGCGTTCACCACGATCTACGCCGGCACGACGATCGGGGCGCGGTTGCAGACCGGGCAGGGCGCCTCGATCCGCGAGGACAACGTCATCGGCGACGACGTCTCCGTCGGCACGCACGCCTCGCTGGAGTTCGGGAACCGCATCGGCTCCCG
>DATCPY010000186.1:0-1842 GCA_036569845.1 Candidatus Limnocylindria bacterium
GTCGTCGCGCTCGTCGGCGGTTGGCTGAACGATTCCACCGCCAGCGGCCGGGTGGTCGACGAGTCGAACGGCGACCCGGTCGCGGGCGTCCAGGTGATCTACGGCATCCGGGTGGCGCTCACCGCCGCCGACGGGACCTACGTGGTGGAGCACCTGCCGCGCGGCGCGCACCTCGCGGTCCAGGCCCGCGGGTACGACCCGGCCAGCGCCGACACCGCGACGGCAGAGGTCACCTTGCACCCGTTCTCGATGTCCCTTCAGGTGAACGAGGTCGACAGCGGCGACCCGCCCAAGCCGGTCGCGAAGCCCGAGGTGCGCCTGGGCGACACGCGGGTCGGCGGCCCGGGGACCGACAACGGGAGCGTCGTCGCGGCGCCCTATCCGCAGATCGGCGCGTCGCTCCTCGTCTGCGCGCCGGACCACGACACGAAGGTCATCGATGCGCGTGGCGGCGCGGCGACGCCGCGCGTCGTGACCCTCACCCGCGGCGTGCAGGGCTGCCCGGCGCTACCCACGCCGTCCCCGACGCCGTCGCCGTCGCCGACGATCGCGCCGAGCGCGACCCCGTCGCCGGCCGCGACGCCCTCGCCCTCGAAGTCGCCCTAGCCAAGCTGCCGGCAAGGCCTTGCCGATAGTGACCACAGTGAGCGAGAATGTGGTCATGAGCGATCAGGTCGGCGTCAGGGAGCTCAAGGCGTCGCTGAGCGCGTACCTGCGGCGGGTCTCCGAAGGTGACTCCGTCGTGGTGACCGATCACGGGCGACCGGTCGCGCGGCTCGTCCCGCCCGATGTGCCCGAACGCCTTTCGCAGCTCATCCGCGAGGGCCGGCTCAACTGGACCGGGCGCCGGCTCGTGCCGCCACGGACCCGGCCGAAACTTCGTCCGGGACGGACGACGCTTGCGGACCTGATCCTGCGCGACCGCGAGTGATCGTCTATCTCGACTCGAGCGCCCTCGTGAAGCTCGCCGTCGAGGAGCGCGGGAGCGACTTGGTCGATGCGCTCGTCACGGGCAGCGAGTACGCGTTGAGCTCGGTGATCGCGTACGCGGAGTGCCGGGCCGCGATCGCGCGCGGTGCGAAGGTCGGCCGGCTCGATGCCGCGGCGGCGGTCCGTTCGCTCGACGCCATCTGGGGAGCGACGCAGACCTTGGACGTCGATCTTGGCTTGAGCGCCAGGGCCGGTGTCCTCGCCGCGCGGCACCTCCTGCGCGGTATGGACGCGCTGCATCTCGCGACGGCAGTAGAGATCGGCACGACCGACCGACCGGTGGCGTTCGCGACGTTCGACCGGGCGCTTGCGCGCGCTGCCCGCGCCGAACGATTCTCGACGCCGCTCGACACGGTCGGTTAAGTCAGATGGCGGTCGTGACCATCCGCGAGCTCGCTCGCAGCACGGGTCGGGTCGTGGATCGCGTGCATCGTTCGGGCAAGGCCGCGCTCGTGACCCGAGGCGGGAAGCCGGTCGTCGCGCTGGTCCCGATCGACGAGGACGCGCTGGGTGACTGGGTGCTCGCGCAGAGCCCCGCGTTCGTGACGAGCCTGCGGACGGCGAAAGCTGATCTCGCACGGGGCCGTGCCCTCACGCTGGATCAGTTCCTTGCACGCAATCCCGTTCCGCGTGACGCGTCTGTGACGAAGACCGCGAAGAAGGCGGTCAAGAACCGCTGACCGCGAACCGCACGAGGGCCTCAGCCAGCTCCGCGGGGCGATCGAGCTGCACGTTGTGCCCGGCATCGAGCTCGAGGCCGGTCACGTTCGGAATGGTCGCGAGCATCCGCTCGTAGGTCGCGGCGCTCAACGACGGCGAGCGGGTCCCGCGCACCACGAGCACCGGCATCGC
>DATCPY010000187.1:0-6542 GCA_036569845.1 Candidatus Limnocylindria bacterium
GTGCCCCAGGTGATCTCGCCGGTCTTGAGGCCGTTCGTGATCGCCGTCTGGTTGGCGACGACCTTGTACACGTACTGATCGATGTTCGGTGCGCCCTGGAAGTACGTGGCGTTCTTGTCGAGGATGACCTGGTCACCCTTCCGCCACTCGGTGAACTTGAACGGGCCGCTCACGACCGTCGGGGCGGTGTTCTCCGGGGCCGTGTCGATCTCGTCCTTCGATGCGTCGGTGACGTACTTTCCGAAGACCTGCGTCGGCAGCGTGTAGCCGATGAGGTCGATGATGGCCGAGCACGACACCTTGCCCATCGTGACGGTCCACTTCTTGTTGTTCGCCGGGTCGATCACGACGCCGGCGATCGAAGTGGCCTTGCCGTCCGAGTAGTCGGTGAAGCCGACGACGTCCTTGAACGTCGACTTGCGGACGGTCTTCTTGCTCTTGCCGACAGCCTTGAGGCCGGTGAGCCAGTCGTCTGCGATCACTGGCTTGCCGTCAGACCAGACCGCCTTCGCGTTCATCTCGAACGTGTACTTGAGGCTGTCGGCCGAGACGGTGGCGCTCGCGAGCCGCGGCTTCGGCTCGCCGGACTTGTAGTCGACCTGCAGGATCGAGTCGTAGATGAGTCCGGTGATCCGGCCGGAGGCGGTGTCGTTCACGAGCACCGGCTGCATCGTGGCGATGTCCGAGATGGTCGCTTCGATGACCCGGCCACCCTGCACCGGCTTCTCTGTCGCCGCCGCCGAGGGCGACGCCGCGCCACCCGGTGTGGCGCTCGAGCTGCACGAAACGGCCACCAACATGGCCGCGCCAAGGACCGCGATCAGTCGCCGCATTGACTCACAACCCCCCATCGCCCATTTCGTGAACGGCGATACCTCTGGTACGCGGGACACTACCCGACCGTTCACTCAGCGGCCACGGGAATCGGCCGCTCGGCGGGCCAACGCCACCCGATCGCCTCGGTTTGCCCGCTTTTCGGACACCGCTCGGTGGCCGCCCCGCAGGACCAAGGTCGTACGGATGGGGGACGTCGTAACGGACCCCCCCAGGCCAGACTTGGCCGTGGTGGACGGGTTCTTCCGCCGTGACGGCGGGCAGTCGCTTGTCGAGCTCGCGCTGACCTTGCCGCTGCTCGTCTTCGCGATCCTCGGCGGCGCGGATCTCGCCCGCGCCTTCGCTCTCCAGATCGCGGTCGAGAACGGGTCCCGCGCAGGCGCGGAGTCTTACGCCATCGATTCGACCCCGACGAACAGCGAAGCCCAGTCCGCGGCGATCAACGAGATCAACCGGACGCCGACCGCCAATGCGTCGGGCTCCGACGTCACCGTCACGAAGAAGCAGGCCGATGGGGTCACCGCGTGCGTCTCACCGCCGACGGTCGCGACGCCGTGCTACGTGTCGGTCCGCGTGGTGTACCCGTGGTCGACGATCATCGCGTGGCCGCTCGTGCCGAGCAGCGGCACGTTCGACCGCACCACCTCGATCCGGACCTTCTATTGATGCGGCGTCGGCGGATCCGCGGCTTCCACGACGACGAGCGGGCTCAGGCGCTCGTCGAGTTCGCCCTCGTCCTCCCGATCTTCCTGCTGCTCGTCACGGGGATCTTCGACGTCGCGCGAGCGGTGTGGCAGGAGAACTCGCTCGCCTATGCCGCGCGGGAAGGCACGCGCTACGCGATCGTGCACGGCGCCGGCGGCAGTCCGGTGGTCGGACCATGCACGAGCTGCCTCAATCCCGTGTCGAACAACCTCAGCTACCTCGTCAGCGCCGTCACGAGCAACGCGATCGGCGTCTACAACATCGACGTCACCGTGGACTATCCGGACGGCGACAACCAGCGCAATCATCGAGTGACGGTCGACGCGACCGCGCCGTTCGTACCGATGCCCTCGCAGTACCTGCTCGGCGGCGCGTTCTCGATCACCCTGCGGGGCGGCTCGCAGCTGTTCATCCAGCGATGACAAGGCTGCGCTCGTTCGTCACGCGAGAGGGCGACGGCGGCCAGGTGCTCATCCTCGTCGCCATCGTCTTCATGGCCCTCCTCTTCGTCGTGGGCTTGGCCGTCGACGCGGGCCAGCTGTTCTCGGCCAAGCGCTCCGAGCAGGAGGCCGCCGACGCCGCCGCATTCGCCGGCGCGGTGGTGATCTACCAGAACGGCACGACCGCGGAGGCGATCAGCGCGGCGACCGCCGACGCGACGAAGAACGGCTTCACCCACGGGGTGAACAGCACCACGGTCACGGTCAATGCGCCGCCGACCTCGGGCGCCTACGCGAACGAGAGTCCGGTGCGGCATGTCGAGGTCATCATCATCCGGCAGGTGCAGACGACCCTCGTGCCGGCCGAGGCGGCGTTCAACCCGGTCCGCGCGCGCGGCGTCGCCGGCGCCGAGCCGTTCAACAACCAGTACGCGATCATGGTGCTGTCTCCGACCTGCGCCGGCGGCGTCACGCCGACCTTCAGCGCGAGCTCCAACGTCGACCTCCATGTGACCGGCAGCGGCGTCTTCGTGAACGCGAGCTGCGCCACCGCCGTGAGCGGCTTCAGCGGCACCGACTTCACCCTCGCGGCGCCGTACTCGCTCGACATCGTCGGCAACTCCTCCGACACCTTCCCCGCGGGTGTCAATCAGGTCAACCGCGGCGTCGCGGCGCTGGCCGACCCGTTCGCCGGCTACCCGGTCCCCGACGGCAAGAGCTACAACGGCACCAGCACTCTGCCGACCAATCCGGCGTACATCGGCGCCAACGGCACCGCGGTCGAAGGGGTCTACGACCCGTTCGGCCCGGGAATCAACAACAAGAAGCTGTGCCACGGGATCTACATCCTGAAAGGCATCGGCTCCGGCGGGGACATCAGCAAGGACACGACGAACACCGACGCGAACACGAATACGGCCTGCGACGGGCGGGTGCTCATCTACAACACGATGACCAACTGGCCGGCCTCGACCGGCACCTGCGCGAACGTGGGCCAGAGCGGCAACCACCCCATCGTCGTGCTTCCGATGACCACGGGGCTCTACAAGAACATGCAGCTTTACCAGGACAAGGCCTGCAACGCGTCGCTCATCGTCGGCGTCGGCAGCGTCGTCAGCACCGGGGGGACCATCTATCTGCCGTCTGGTGCGATGAGCCTCAACGGGAACGCCACCAGCATCACCGCCGGCCAAATCGTCGTGAAGACGATGGACCTCCAGAACGCCAACCTCGACGTCACCTTCACCCTCGCCACGACCGCCTCCCCGATCCTCCCGCGGCTCGCCGAGTAGCGGTCAGACCGGTACTAGGTACTCCCGGTTTGGTACGACTCTCTCACCGGCGTGACCCCGCGGGCACCCGGGCCGTTCATACACTCGGTGACCCGATGAGCACGCGCCCACGCCTGTCCGCCGCCAGCGCGCACGCCGATGAAGGCGGGCAGACGATCGTGCTCGTCGCGCTCCTCTTCGTCCTGCTCATGGGCTTCGCTGCGCTCTCCCTGGATGTCGGACGCTTCTACGCCGAGCGGCGCTACCTCCAGAACGCGGTGGACAGCGCCGCGCTCGCGTGCGCGAGGGCGTACGGCCAAGGGGGCACCGTCCAGAGCGCCTGGAACGCCGCCGACAACATCCTGCAGAAGTTCAATCTGAAGGGCGACCCGATCGGCGCCACGGTCAGCTACCCGGGCGCCGGGGACCAGGTCAACGGCTACACCGCGACGCTCAGCTACGAGAACAGCATCGTGACCGACCAGAACCTCGTGGCCGGCATCAAGCCGATTCAGACACCGCTCGGCTGCAGGGTGGCGATCTCGGTGAACGTGCCGACCTACTTCATCAAGCTCGTGCAGCCGAGCCTCACCCAGATCGGCATGGTGACGAAGGCCTACGCCACGTCGAAGGGCGGCTTCCTACCGTCGGTCACCTACCGGTACTCGAATGGACCGGGGCCGGGCGACGGGAACGCCAATAACTTCATCGCCTGGACGAAGCAGGAGAGCCAGGACTACCAGTGCACGTCGACGGACGAGACCGCCTGTCCGAACGACGCGACCTCGGCGAACCCGGGACGCGAGCACGTCATCTTCGGCGCGAACGCCAAGGCGACCAACGACTCGTCGTTCCGCGGCTACATCGGTCTCGACGTCCGCGACTTTCAGACGGTGGACGGAAGTGGCAACCCGATCCACCTCGCGTACAACGGCGTCGATCCGACGGCATCGGTGAACACCCTCAAGAGCTTCGAGGGCCAGTGGATCGACAAGGGCTACCCGGGGCCGGACATCTGCATCGTGGACCCGGCGAACTTCCTGCCGTGCGCCGAGATCTCCGCTCTCGATGGCTCGAGCTCGGGGATCTTCGTCGACGACTACAACCAATTCTTCAATGTCGGCGACGTGCTGCTGCTGCAGCTGTACGACGGTACGGTGAAGAGCGTCCCCGACTTCACGATCCAGGCTCCGACCCTCACCGTGCCGACGAACGGCTCGGTCACGAGCTCCACCGTGCAGTACACGATGAACTCTCAGTTCCAGGGGTCGGGATCGGTCATCAACACGGATCTGTACTACGACGACGGCTCGCTGACCGGCGGAGCGGGCGACACGTCCGGGACCAACCCCTTCATGAGCGGCGCGATCGCGACCTGTTCGAGCAATGCGTCACCACCGAATAGCAAGACCTGCGGCGCGTTCAACCTCAATCCCACGCCGAGCGGGGGCAGCTCGTACAACCAGACCTGGACGGGCATGACCGCCACGGCCGCGCAGCAGGGCATCTATCTCGCGTGGCTCCGTGGCACGGCGACGGCACCGTACAACCAGCGCCGGCATGACTCGGTCGTCACCGTCACCGTGGGCGGCCAGGCCCGCGACTTCAACCTCACGAGCTCGACGGGCGTCGTGAGCGTCGCGGCACCCGGCGCCCAGGCCGATTTTTCGGTCCGCGCGCGAACGGGCAATGGCAGCACCGCCTGGAACGGTGGCGCCACCAGCGTGCATCTGACCTGGGAGCAGTGCCCGGTATTCGTCGATCCGATCAGCGGCGTCTCCACCCAGCTTGCCTGCAAGATCAACGGCAGCCTCGCGACCACCGCGGTCGACGTCTCGATCGGCAGCGGGAGCTCCGTCGAGGCCACGTTCAACGTGGACACGTCCCTCGCAGCGACGGACCAGACGTACACCGGCTGGATCCGCGGCTTCGGACGCGACGCGTCGGGACATCCGGTGAATCACCTGATCCAGGTGACGTTGCAGGTGAACGTGGTATCGGGCGGCGTGACGAGCTACGTCGATGTCATCGGGTACGCCGCGTTCCGCATCACCGCGATCGACAGCAACGACATCAGCGGCAGAGCGATCAGCAAGGCTGTGTACGACCCGAACGACCCGGCTCTCGCGATCGCCCGAAAGATGCGCCTGGTCCCTTGGGAGACGCCCTAAGCCGCTACCCCAGGCCCAGCTCCGCGGCCGCGAGCGGCGGCGGGATCGAGCCGCAGCCGAGCAGCGCGTCGTGGAACTCTCGCATGCCGTGCCCCTTGCCTCGCGCCCGCTCGCGGAGCTGAAGGATCGCGGCTCGCCCGAGCGCATAGCTCGACGGCTGCAGCGGGTTCAGCGTGTAGCGGCGACACTCGCCGACGGCGTTGGGCCGCTCGAGCTTCGGTCCGTCCATCATGAAATTCACGGCCTGCTCGAAGCCGAGCTCGCCGGTCGACAGGCCGACATCGACGCTGACCCGCGCGGCGCGCCAGAGCAGGTCCTTCAACCGGAGCAGCCTGGTCTCCGGATCGTCCAGGAAGCCGAGCTCGGTCATGAGCTCCTCGACGTAGAGGCCCCAACCTTCGATGAACACGTTCGATCGGATCGCCTTGCGAGCGATCGATGGATGGTCCGCGGCCGTGGAGAGCTGGAGGTGGTGGCCGGGATAGCCCTCATGGCAGGCGATGACCGCGATGCCCTTGTGCGGGTGCCCCGACAGGCGCTCTTCCTTCACCGTGGCCGGCTCGCCCTCGGCGGGCAGGGTCACCCAGAACCGCCCGCGCCGTGCGCGTTCGAATTGCCCCGGCTGGACGTACGCGGCGTAGGGCAGCGTCGGGCGGGCGAAGTCCGGCATCGCCTCGACGGTGAGCGATTCTCCGGCGGGGAACGCCGCGAGGCCCGTCACGCGCGTTGCCTCGCGCGACCGCTCCATCTCGGTGCGGTACGCGCCAACGAGCTCGTCCTCCGATGGATGCTCCTTCCGCAGGCGATCGACGCTGTCGCGCCACTCGCTATCGCCCAACGCGCGCGCCGCCTCGACGAGCTTGCTCGCCGTCTCCGCATAGAGCTCTTGGCCCCATTGCTTGAGGGACGCGGCGTCGTACGGGAGGAGCTCCTTGTCGCGCAGCAGCGCATCGAAGGCGTCGCGGCCGATCGCGAAGCTCCCCTTCGCGCGACGCATCAGGTCGTCGCGCAGCCACGAGGCGTACTGGTCGAGCGCGTCGCCGGCCCGCTTCCCCGCGCCGGTCAGGGCGGCCTTCGCCGTGGAGCCCTCGGGGGCGAGCGACGGGAGGATCGCGCGCACG
>DATCPY010000188.1:0-13506 GCA_036569845.1 Candidatus Limnocylindria bacterium
CTGCTCGTCGCCGCCGACGTGCATCGGCCGGCCGCGGTCGATCAGCTGCAGTCGCTCGGGAAGTCGCTCGGCGTCCCGGTGCGCACGGTGCGCCCGGAGCATGTGTCCGATGACGTGGCTGCGGCGATCAAGGGCGCGACAGGAGACGGGCACGACACGGTCATCGTCGACACCGCCGGCCGGCTGCATGTCGACGAGGCGATGATGCAAGAGGTCGAGGCGATCATCCGGTCAGCCGCGCCGCAGGAAGTGCTGCTCGCGGTCGACGCCATGACCGGGCAGGACGCCGTCGAGGCCGCGACCGCGTTCAAAGCGCGGCTGCCGATCACGGGCCTGGTCCTGACGAAGGTCGACAGCGACGCGCGCGGCGGCGCGGCGCTCTCGATCCGCGCCGCGACCGGCGTGCCGGTCAAGTTCCTCGGCACGAGCGAGCGTCTCGACGGGCTCGAGGTGTTCCATCCGGACCGGCTTGCGACGCGGATCCTCGGGATGGGGGACATCCTCACCCTCGTCGAGCGCGCCCAGGAGCACGTCGACGAGAAGGAGGCCGAAGCGCAGACGAAGCGGCTCCTTGAGGCGCGCTTCACGTTCGACGACTTCTACAAACAGCTGCAGCAGGTGAAGAAGATGGGACCCATCGGCGACCTGCTGAAGATGATGCCGGGCATGAGCGGCCTGGCGAAGCAGATGCCGGATCCGGTTCAGGCCGAGCGTCAGATGCGGACGATCGAGGCGATCATCTCGTCGATGACGATGGCCGAGCGCCAGGACCCGACGATCCTGAACGGGTCGCGCCGCAAACGGATCGCGAACGGCTCCGGCGTCACGGTGTCCGAGGTGAACGCGCTCCTCAAGCAGTTCAAGGAGATGCAGACCATGATGAAACAGTTCGGAGCCATGGCCAAACGCGGGAAGCTGCCGCGGCTTCCCGGATTGCCGATGTAACTCCCTAGCGCACGATGAGCCTCGGTCCTAGGCTCCGCGCATGCCGGAAGAGCGCAAGCTGGTCACCATCCTCTTCGCTGACATCGTGGGCTCGACCGAGATGGGGCTCAGTCACGATCCCGAGGTCGTCCGCGCGTCGCTCGGCCAGGCCTTCGAGGCCGCGAGCGAGATCCTCCGAGCGCATGGCGGCACGGTCGAGAAGTTCATCGGCGATGCGGTGATGGCGGTCTTCGGCGTCCCCGCGGCGCACGACGATGACCCGGACCGCGCCGTGCGCGCCGCCTTCGCGCTGCGCGACCGGCTCACGAGCGCCGAGGGCACCGAGGGGCCCGCGCTCCGCGTTCGGATCGGGGTGAACACCGGCGAGGCCGTGGCCGGCTCGGGCGAGACCGCACAGTTCCTCGTGACCGGGCCGGCCGTGAACGCGGCGGCGCGTCTGCAGCAGGCTGCGGCGCCGGGCGAGATCGTCGTCGGCGACCTCACGAAGCGGCTGACCGCCGGCGGCGTCATCTACGGTTCGGCACGCGAGGTCGAAGCGAAGGGCATCGGGCGCATGGCCGCATGGCCCGCCGAGAGCGTCGTCGGCGACGTACCGGAGCAGCACCGTGGGTTGCCGGGGCTGCGCGCGCCGCTCATCGGCCGGGATCACGAGCTGCGCACGCTGGTGCAGGCCTACGACGGTGTCGCGAAGGACGGCCGGCCGCACCTCATCACCGTCTACGGTCCGGCCGGCGCGGGGAAGTCCCGGCTCACGACGGAGTTCTTCGACGCGATCGGCAGCGATCGCGTTCGCGCGGGCCGCTGCCTCCCCTATGGAGAAGGGATCACGTACTACGCCGTCCAGCTCATCATCCGCGCCGACGCCGGGATCGGGATATCGGATCCGCGGGATGTCGCGATCGACAAGATCCGGCGCGCCGCGCGCGACGCGTTCGGCGACGATGTCGAAGATGCCGACGCCGTCGCGAAGCGGGTGAGCGTGCTCGCAGGGATCGAACGTGCCGACGAGGCGCTCCCCGAGGTCCGGCCGGACCAGCTCCGCGACGAGCTTGCGTTCGGCCTGCGGCGATACCTCGAGCGTCGTGCGGCGTCGTCGCCATTGGTCCTCGTCTTCGAGGACGTGCACTGGGCCGAACCCGGGCTGCTCGACCTCATCGAGGACCTTGCCGAATGGTCGCGCGCGCCGCTCCTGCTGCTCTGCCTCGCCCGACCAGATTTCCGCGAGCTGCGGCCGACGTGGGGGAGTGCGGCCGCGAATGCGACGGCGATCACGCTCGCGCCACTCAGCTCGGACGACACGCGCCGGCTCATCGCGGCGCTGCTCGCGATCGACGATCTCCCGGAGCAGGTGCGCAGCGACGTCATCACGCGCGCCGAGGGCAATCCCCTCTACGTCGAGGAGTTCCTGCGGATGCTCATGGAGAGCGGGCGGATCCAGAAACGCGACGGCCGGTGGGTCGCGGACGCGTCCATCACCACGGTCGAGGTGCCGCCCACGCTGCAGGGTCTCATCGCCGCCCGTCTGGATCGCGTCACGCCGGAGGTGAAGGCGCTGCTCCAGCGGGCGTCGCTCGCCGGGCGCCTCTTCTCGACCGATGCCCTGACCGCGCTCGGGGACGGTGCGGCCCCGGACGCCGGCCTCTTGCGTGACGCGATCCGCCGCGACCTCCTCGTCGAAGCCGACGAGCGCGCGCTCGGCTCCGGCCGCGTCTTCCGCTTCAAGCACGTCCTCATCCGCGATGTCGCGTACTCGACCGTACCGAAGGCCGAGCGATCGCGGTTGCACGACCGCTACGGCCGCTGGCTCGAGGCGAGCCTCGGCGACCGTCGCCACGAGATCGCCGACATCATCGCCTTCCACGCCGAGCAGGCCTTCCTCCTAGCGCGCGAGCTGCGTCCGTCGGCCGCGGCGGATCTCGGGCGGCGCGCGCTCGACCTCCTGCTCGAGGCCGCGCGCAACGCCTATGAACGCGTGGACACGCACGCCGCGCTCAATCTGTACCAGCGCGCCCGCGCGGTCGCCGATGCCATTGGCGCGACGGGGGTCGAGAACGCGGAGATCGCCGGACGCATCGTGCTCCTCCGCGACGATCTCGCAACCTCACGTCCGGCGGTCGCTGACGTGGATGCGGCGATCGAGCTCGCCGAGACCGCAGCGCCGAACAAGGTCCTCCCCGAGCTGCTGGCGCTCCGCGCGAGGCTGCTGGTCGACCGATCCGGACCTGCGGCGGTCAGGCCGATCCTCCTCCAAGCGCTTGAGGCCGCACGCCAGACTGGCGACGCCGACCTCATCACGAAGGCCATGTTCGAAGTTGCCTTCAACCACTACTACGCGGCCGAGATCGTCGAGATGCGCCGCGTCCTGGCGGAGGGGCGCGAGCACGTGAAGCGGAGCGGTTCGAAGCGGGCAGGGCTCATCTTGTTCTGGCTTGGCCGGACCGCGGTCTATCAGGGTGATCTCAGCGCTGCGTCGACCTTGGTCGATGAGTCGATCGCCGCGCTCCCGTACAAATCGAAGTGGTTCCGGGCGATCGAACACTGGACCCGTGCGGGTCGCGCGCTGCATCAGGGCGACCCCTCCACCGCCCTAGGGGAGGCGCGCACCGCGCACGCGCTGTTCCGTGAGACCGGCCAGCCCAACTTCATTGCCAGCGCGGATTGGGCGATGGGGGAAGCGATGCTCGAGCTGGGCGACCACGAGGGAGCGCGCGATGTCCTTGCCGAGGCCCTGGATCTGTACACCCGCCGAGGCCAGCGCGGCCAGATCCCCGAGGTACAGGCTCGTCTGGCCCGCGCACTGGTGCGCCTTGGCGACCTCGCGGCCGCGCGCAGCCACGCTGAGGCCTCGGCCGCGACCGCAATGGAAAGCGATTTCGAGTCTCGGTTCATCTCCGCCGTCGCGCTCGCCGAGGTCCGGGAAGCGGAGCTCGACCCGGGCGAGGCCGACCGATTGTTCCGCGAAGCGGTCGCGTTCATGGAGCCGAGCGGCATCGGCAACGGCCTGGCCGAGACCCGCGAGCAGTACGCGCGCTTCCTGCTTCGTCAGGGCCGCGCGGATGAAGCGCGCGGACACCTCGAGCAGGTGCGGTCGTTCTGGAGCGATCCGCTCGCCGCACGCCATCGCGAGCGGATCGACGCGCTGCTCGCCACGACCCGGCCCCGGACGATGTCCATCTAGGGCCTCGTCCGGTATACTTCTGTTCTCACCGCGCACAACTTTCACGGAGGAACGTCTGACTTTGGCTGTGCATATCCGCCTGCGGCGCACCGGCAAGACGAAGGCCCCGACCTATCGCGTCGTGGTCGCGGACTCGCGCTCGCCGCGTGACGGCAAGTTCATCGAGATCCTCGGTCACTACAACCCGCGCACCGAAGAGGGCGCGCTCGTGCTCGACACCGATCGAGTGCGGCACTGGATCAAGAACGGCGCGAAGCCGACCTCGACCGCCCGCGCGCTCCTCGTCCGCAGCGGCATCCCGGACGCCGAAGTCCCGCCCGTCGCGCGGTGAGCAAGGAATCCGAGCTCCTCGAGCACGTGGCGAAGGCCCTGGTCGACGATCCCTCGGGCGTCGTGGTGAAGGAAGAGCAGGACGGCGATTTCCTCAAGCTGCATCTGCAGGTGGCGGAAGCCGACGTCGGGAAGGTCATCGGCCGGGGCGGCCGGATCGCGAAGGCGATCCGCGCCCTGCTCAAGGTGATGGCCACACGTGACGGGACCAAGGTCAACCTCGAGATCGACTAGCGAGCCCGACGGGCTCGTCGTCGGCGTCATCAAGTCGCCGCACGGTGTCCGCGGCGAGGTCCGCATCGATCCCCGCAGCGACGTCCCCGATCGGTTCCGCGTGGGCGCGACGTTGCAATGCGATGGACTTGGGTCGGTGCGCATCCGCTCGATCCGCGGCACCCCGCAGGAGCCGATCGTCGGCTTCGACGGGTACGCTTCGCGTCCGGACGCGGAGCCGCTGCGTGGCCGCTTCCTTCGCGTCGGCGTCGCCGAATCACGTCGCGCGACGAAGGGCAGCTATCTGTGGGCGGACCTCGTGGGCCTGCGCGCGGAGACGCCGGCCGGTGAGCCGATCGGGACCGTGAGCGATCTCCTGCGCGCCGGCGAGACGGACGTGCTCGTCGTGACCCGCGCCGAGGGCGGCGAGCTCCTGGTGCCGGCGATCGCCTCGGTGGTGCGCGAGGTCGATGTCGCCGGGGGCCGCGTCGTCGTCGAGCCGCAGGAGGAGCTGCGATGAGGATCGACGTGCTCACGCTCTTCCCCAAGATGTTCGAGAGCCCGTTCGCGGAGAGCATCGTCGCCCGGGCGCGTGCCGCGGGCACCCTCGAGCTCGCGCTCCACGATCTGCGTGGCTGGGCCGCGGACCGGCATCGGACCGTCGACGACGTCCCGTACGGCGGCGGCGCGGGCATGGTCTTCACCCCCTCGCCGCTCGCACCCGCGATCCGCGAGATCAAGGGACGGGACGGCCACGTCGTCCTCCTCTCCCCGCAGGGCCGCCTCTTCGACGAAGCCGTCGCGCGGCGCCTGGCGTCGCTCGAGCATCTCGTCCTGGTCGCAGGGCACTACGAGGGTGTGGACGAGCGGGTCATCGAGAGCGACGTGGACGAGGAGCTCTCGATCGGCGACTACGTGGTCACCGGAGGCGAGCTGCCGGCGATGGTGGTCATCGACGCGGTCGCGCGCCTACTTCCGGGCGTCATCGACGCGGCCTCGCTGACCGAGGAGTCGCACACCAGCGGTCTGCTCGAGGGTCCGCAGTACACCAGACCAGCGGACTTCGAGGGCCGAAAGGTCCCGGCGGTCCTCGTATCAGGCGATCATGCGTCGATCGCGAAGTGGCGCCGCGCGGAGGCCATTCGCCGAACGGCGGAGCGGCGTCCCGATCTGCTCGAGCGTGCCGACCTCACGCCGGCAGAGCGCGCGCGCCTCCCGCGTCCTGCCGCGAAGTCCCCGGTCGCCGATGCGGATCTCATCGCGGCGTACCGGTCCGGCGTGGGGTCATATCGGATCGCCGCTCGGTTCGGCATCTCGCCCGCCACAGTGCGAGCGCGGTTGCGGGCCGCGGGCGTCCGATTGCGTGAGGCGCGCAGCGCGCAGCGCGGTCCGACGGCCGCCGAGGTCGCGCGCATGCGCGCGACCGGCCTCACGGTGCGCGAGCTCGCTCGGCACTACGGCGTGTCGCATGTGACGATCCTCGACCGGCTGAAGAAGGCCGGTAAATGAGCTACCATTCGATGACCCCGTGAGCACGACCGTTATGCCGATGAACGACGTCTTGAAGACGCTTGCCTCCGAACAGCTCAAGGCCGACCTCCCAGAGGTCCGGCCCGGAGACACCGTGCGTCTGTCGGTGCGCGTCGTCGAAGGCAACAAGGAACGCCTGCAGAACTACGAGGGAACGGTCATCCGCGTCCGCGGCGGCGGTCTGAACGCCCAGATCACGGTTCGCCGCATCGCCAGCGGCGTGGGCGTCGAGCGCACCTTCCTCGTCCACTCCCCCCGGCTCGACAAGATCGAGGTCGTTCGCCACGGGCACGCCCGTCGCGCGACCCTCTACTTCCTCCGCCAACGCGTCGGCAAGGCCGCGACGTTGCGCGAGGATCGGCGCTGACCCGCTAGCTCGACCCCGCGAGCCGCGATAATCGACCGGTGCCGAGCCTTCGCTTCGAGAAAGCCCTCTGGGACCAAGGCCTCATCCGTGTCGTCGGCGTGGACGAGGTCGGCATGGCCACGCTGGCCGGTCCGGTAGTCGCGGCCGCGTGCCTGGTCATGCCGGACGTGCGACTCATCCGCGCGGTCCGCGATTCCAAGCTGCTCACGCGCCTCCAGCGCGAGGAGCTCGTCCCTCAGATCCGCGCGCGCGTCACGCGCATCGGCATCGGCGCGGCCTCGGTCGCGGAGATCCACCGGCTGAACATCTATCACGCGAGCCACGTCGCGATGCAGCGGGCGCTACGCCAGATCGGCGAATACGACCACGTACTGGTCGACGGCCGCAAGATCCTCGACCCCGCGTTCGCGCCGGGCAAGCACACCGAGATCGTGAAGGGCGACATGAAGAGCTTCGCGATCGCGGCGGCCTCGATCATCGCGAAGGTGACGCGCGACCGGCTGATGGAGAAGCTCGCGGTCCGCTACCCGGGCTACGGCTGGGAGCACAACTGCGGCTACCCGACGATCGACCATCGCAAGGCGCTTCGCGAGCTCGGCGTGACGCCGTTCCACCGCCAGGACTTCGGGACGGTGAAGATCATGCTGCTCGGCGAGCAGCTGGAGCTCGAGGTCGCCTCGGCCTGAACTGCAGCCGAATTGACGATGAATCGGCGGCCGCGCGCCGATATCGTGCCATCGCTATGAGCACCATCGAACGACCCGCGGTGACGCTGCGCCCGTTCGCGGAGGCCGACTATCCCGCCTACGTCGCGCTCTCGAACGAGGCCTACACCGAGTACCAGTGGACCGTCGAAGAGGTGCGTCGCTGGGACCAGGACTGGCGGCCCGAAGGCTACTTCGAGCGGCGGGTCATCGCCGAGGAAGCCGGCGTCCCGATCGGCTACAGCCAGATCTCGAACGCACGCGGCCAGTTCGTGCCGGAGAACTACGGCCTGGAGGTCATCGTCCGGCCGTCCGTCCGGCGTCGCGGCATCGGCACGATGCTGTTCGAGGACGCCGTGGCTGCGATACGGCCACGGAAGGCGCGCTGGGTCCGCAACGGGATCAAGGAGTCCGACGCCGCGAGCGTCGCCTTCGCACAGCATGTCGGCGCGGTCGAGCTGAAGCGCGACTGGGAGTCACGGCTCGACGTCGCGGCGTTCGACCCGGCTCCGTTCGCAGATGCGCCGAAGCGCGCCGCGGACGCAGGCGTGCGGATCACGACCCTCGCCGACGAGCTCAAGACCGACCCCGACGCGGTGCGCAGGGCCTGGGTCCTCCACGAGGCGGCGCGCGTCGACGTGCCGTCCATCGATCCGGCAACGCCCTCGCCCTACGAGCGATTCGAGGAGAAGGTCCTCCGCTCGCCGTACGCGCTCCCGGAAGCGCACTTCCTCGCGATCCGTGCCGGACGTTACGTCGGCGAGTCGTCGATCGGGAAGGAAGGCACGGATCCGGGCGTCATCTACCAGCACCTCACCGCGGTCCTGCGCGACGAGCGCGGCATGGGCATCGCGATGGCGCTGAAGCTCAAGACGATCGAGTACGCGGCGCTGGCCGGGCTACGCGAGATCCGCACGTGGAACGCGTCGATCAACCGGCCGATGCTCACGATCAACGAGGCTCTGGGGTTCGCGAAGCAGCCGGCCTGGATCGTCTTCGGCAAGGACCTCTCCGCGCGGTAGCAACCCGCGGCCGATCTCGGAGCTGTGCCCGACGCGCGACGGCTCTTCGGCGATCTGGGCGAGGCCGCGGCCGCGCGCGAGCTCGAGCGCCTGGGCATCCGGATCGTCGCCCGCAACGCGCGGACCCGCTACGGCGAGCTCGACCTCATCGGGCGGGACGATCGCGGCCACGTGTTCGTCGAGGTGAAGACGCGACGTCGAGGCTCGTTCGTGAGCGCAGCCGAGGCCGTCGACGGCCGCAAGCTCGCGCGACTCCAGAGCCTGGCGCTTGCGTGGGCGAGCGAGCGCCGAGTTCGGGGACGTATCCGGTTGGTGGTCGCGGCGGTAACGGTGGATGGCGCGGGGACGACGGTGGAGCTCATCGAGGTCGCGGACTAGTTAGAGCGGACCGCCGCTCGCGAAGATCTGCGCGCCTGCCGCGAACATCGCGGCGACGGTCGCCACGATGGCGACCAGGGCGACGCCAATACGCCTGAGCGCGATCGTCTGGTCCGCGGTCAGCCGTCGTGACGCCGCGGCCGCGATGGCAAGCGGCGCGATCGTGATCGGTCGTAGCACGACGGCCGCGTAGGAGCGCTCGATGGCCGCGGCGTCGATGCAGCCACGAGCCTCGAGACAGGCGACGAACCGGTCGTATTCAGCGCGAGCGCTGTCGGGGTCGCCGGCGACGGCGTACGCCGCGGCCAGCCTGCGGTGCGCGGTGAGGTCATCCGGCGCGATGCCGACCGCCGAGAGGAGCGCCGCGATCGCCGCGATGCGATTGCCGACGCGGCTCAGCGCGGCGGCGCCGCGCAGGAGCGCGGCAAGCTCGTCGGCGGTATCCGGCTCGATCACCCTTGGTCGCTCCCCCTCATGGCGCGGATCCGGTGCACCCGGATTCGGTCGCCGAGCCGAACGGTACCCGCGGCCGGCTGGGCCGGTCAATGGCCAGTACGGCGGTCACGGACAGGGGTCCTATCGGTCGCTCGCCCGCTGGGACCTGACCATCGGGCCGTGGGTGCCGTCGCGCGGACCGTCGGCTGCGCCCTCTGGGGCCTCGAGACCGCGCTCGTCACGGTCGAAGTCGACGTCGCGAACGGGCTGCCGCACTTCTCGATCGTCGGTCTACCGGATACCGCAGTGCAAGAGGCGCGGGAGCGCGTGCGGGCCGCGATCCGCAATGCCGGCTTCGAGTTCCCGCTCCGCCGCGTCACCGTGAACCTCGCGCCAGCCGAACGCCGCAAGGAGGGGACCGGGTTCGATCTGCCGATCGCGCTCGCGATCCTGCGGGCGACCGGCCAGCTCTCCATCGACCCGGACGGACTGTGCCTCGGCGAGCTCGCGCTGGATGGTGCCCTTCGTCCGGTCCGCGGCGCGATGCCGAGGGTGCGCCGCGCGCTCTCCGCCGGCATCGGCCGCGCGTACGTGCCGACCGGCAACGCCGGCGAGGCGGCTGCGCTCGGCGCGGAGACGATCCCCTTCGCGACACTACGAGAGGCCGTCGCACACTTCGAGGGGCTGACGCGCATCGCGCCGGTGACAGCGCCGCCGCCGGCAGCGGCGCCGCGATGGAACGTCGATCTCGGTGACATCGTCGGGCAGGAGACGCCGAAGCGGGCGCTCGAGATCGCGGCCGCCGGGGGTCACAACCTGCTCCTCGTCGGACCGCCGGGCACCGGCAAGACGCTGCTCGCGCGCGCGCTGCCGTCGATCCTGCCGCCGCTCGATCCCGACGAGGCGATCGACGCGAGTGCTGTGCACAGCGTCGCCGGGCTCATCGACCCGCAACGGCCGTTGCTCGTCGCGAGACCGTTCCGCGCGCCGCATCACACCGCGTCGCATCTGGCGCTCGTCGGCGGCGGCACGCCGCCGCGGCCTGGCGAAGTCTCGTTGGCTCACGCGGGCGCCCTCTTCCTCGACGAGTTCGCGGAGTTCCAGCCGCAAGTGCTCGACACCCTTCGCGAGCCCCTCGAAGAAGGCGCGATCACGATCTCGCGTGCCGGCGGCGCGGCGACGTATCCGGCGCGCTTCGTCCTCGTCGCGGCCATGAACCCTTGTCCGTGCGGGTATTCGGGTGACGCCGGCGCCGAATGCACGTGCCTGCCGGACGCCGTCGAGCGCTATCGCGGACGGATCTCAGGTCCGGTCATGGATCGGATCGATCTGCGCGTCTATGTGCCGCGGGTCCCGTACGAGCAGCTTCGGGACGAGGCGATCCGCGAGAGCTCGACGACGGTGCGTGAACGTGTTTGCGCGGCGCGCGCGCGGATGGCCGTACGCGGCCGGCGCACCAACGCGGAGCTCACGATCGCGGAGGTCAAGCGCCACTGCCGCCTCGCGCCCGACGCCGAGACGCTGATGGCCGACGCGATGCGCCTCCGCCGGCTCTCGGCGCGCGGGTATCACCGGGTCCTTCGCGTGGCCCGGACGGCGGCCGATCTCGATGGCAGTGATCGCATCACGGCCGACCACCTTGCGACCGCGCTGCTCCTGCGGACCGCGCCGTGATCGCGCTGCACCCCGAGGATGAGGGGTACCCGACCGCGCTTCGGGATCTGCCGACCGCGCCGGATCCGCTCTGGATCGACGGCGACGAGCGGATCCTTGGGGGACCGTGCGTCGCGATCGTGGGGACGCGCCGGATGACGCCGTACGGCGAGCGGGTCGCGCGCGAGCTCGCCGGGGCGCTCGCGCGCGCTGGCGCGGTCGTCGTCTCGGGCCTGGCCCAGGGCATCGACTGCGCCGCCCACGCGAGCGCGCTCGACGCCGGCGGTACCGGCGTCGCGGTCCTGGGCGAGGGCATCACCTCGTTCCTCGCCAACGCTCGCGGCAGACGCCGGCGCCTGGCGGCCGTCCTCCGGGCGCGCGGCGCGCTCGTGTCGCCGTACCCGCCGATCGTGCCGGCCCAGGGCTGGATGTTCGCCAAGCGCAACGCCGTGATCGCGGCGCTATCGCGCGCGGTCGTCGTCGCCGAGGCGCCGCACCGATCCGGTGCGCTCATCACCGCGGCCGCCGCGGTCCGGCTCGGGCGGCCGCTCTTCGCCGTGCCAGGCCCGCTCGGCGCGCGTACGTCGGAAGGGACGAACGCGCTCATCGCGTCTGGTGCGGCGCGGGTGTGCCTCGGCGCGGGGGACGTCGCGCGCGCGATCGGGCTCGTGGCGCCAGCGACCATCGAGAACGCGGATCCGCTGCTCGACGCGCTCGCCGGCGGTCCGCTCGACCTGGACGAGCTGGGCCGGCGGACGCATGTGGAGCGCGGCGCGTTGCGGGCGCGGGTCGTCGCGCTCGTGCTGGCCGGCGCGGTCGTCGACCAGGGCGATGGTCGCTTCGCGCGGGGCGGGAGCTGACTGAGCGCAGCACGCTCGCACCGAGTTCCTCGAAGATCCCGAATGCCAGACCACCACCCCCCGTTCGGTGAAGTGAGAAAACACCGACACGTACGCTTGTGCCATGGGTCACCCGAGGCTTCTACTGAGTGTCCTGATCGTCATGGCCAGCGCGGTCGCGGGTGGCGCTGACTCGGCCGCCGCTGCATCGTGCGCGAGCTCCGTCGGCCCTGGGATCCCTCCACCGGCGGGACTTCCCGCCGGCGTTCCCGGGTTCCACGCCGCCTGGTATGGGCAGTCCGGGTACATGACGCTCTGTCCCGGCGACGGCGCGACGGCCACGGTCGCCTACTACAACACCGGCAGCCGCGGCTGGGTCCTTGGGCGCGCCGGCGAGACCGCGTACCTCGGAACGTGGGACCCCTCGCCCGGGCAGGATCGACCGAGCGTGCTCGGCGGGAATGGCACCAATGGCTCGCAAGCCACGGGTTGGCCGAACTTCAACCGGCTCGCCGTCCAGCCGGCGTCCTACGTCGCGCCCGGCCAGGTCGCCTGGTTCCAATTCAACGTGCGCGCTCCGCTGACGCCGGGCCGCTACAGCATCGCCCTCCGGCCGCTCATCGAAGGTGCGCAGTGGATGGAGGACTTCGGCGTCTTCTGGAACGTCGTCGTCCTCAATCCGGACGGGACGCAGCCTCCGGTCACGATCGGTGGTCTCAACTTCAACGTGGCAGAAGCCGCGCGCGCAGATGTGTACGTCGAGACCACGGTCTCGAGGGCCGATGCAACGAGGCTCGCCGCAACGGTTGACCGTGATATCGCTGCAGTCGAGTCCGACTTCGGGCGTTCATTCGCCCGCCGCCCCGTGATCTATGCGTTCGGCTCCGAGCCGTCGGCCAACGTCGGAAACCTGACGATCGCGCACATGAACACGGAGGACGCGATCTTCTTTGCAAAGAACGAGGGTGGCTTCTTCGATCCGACCGTTGGGAGCATTTTCTTGAACTGGTTCCAGCTCGGCGCCTTTGTGCCCCTGACAGCATCCAGGCACGAACTGACGCACATGCTGATTGGTCAACTGGCCGCACCGACTGCAATTCCCGCGTGGTTCAACGAGGGCAATGCCGTGATGGAAGAGTTCGCGGTACCAGGTTCAGCATGGCTGGCGGCCCGCGACCGCTACACGGCAACGTCGGCAGCAGCCGCGACGCCGATCGCGCTCCTGCCGCTCACCGACTTGGTGTCGCAGGCAACATGGAACAAGAGGCCGGCGCCTCTGGCGTCGTTCGAGTATTACGAAGCAGGCGAGGCCGCACGGTTCGTGCGGCAGGATGTCGGCATCAATGGAACAGTCACGATCCTGGAGCTCACCCGTGCCGGCGCAACGTTCGATGTTGCGTTCCAGGCAGTTACAGGCAAAACCCCCGCGGCCTTCGCTGCCGCATTCCCAGGGCGACTAAAGGCGACAGTTGCGACATACCCAGGCGTCGTTTTCGCGAATGACACCATCGCTGGTCCAGGTGTTACTTACGTCGCCTACGGCTTTGCTCCGTCAGCCTCACTGACGGTCACCCTTTCGGCCGCTGGGTACATTCCCGTTACCGCCACTCGCGTTACGGACGCGTTCGGCGTCGGCTTTGGATACGCGGCCGTCACCGGTGGCTGGCCACAGACGGGCACCTATTCGGTAAGCGTGAGCGACGGGGTCAGGACCGTGACGTCGACCACCGTTCTGACGAACACCGGAACGGGGGCGCCGTAGCGCTCCTGCGCTAGCTGATCTGCGCCGCCGCGCGCGTCGCCTTGGAGCGATACAGCTCCTCATCCGCCTGACGGAGCGCGTCGTCGGGGTCGCTGCCACGCCGCCATACCGCGATCCCGCTGCTGACGCCGCTGCCGTGGTCACCGAGCG
>DATCPY010000189.1:0-15717 GCA_036569845.1 Candidatus Limnocylindria bacterium
GACCGCGACGCGTCGCTCACGCGCGCCGCGGCTCGGCAGCAGGAGGAGATCGCGCGGACCGAGGAGTACATCGACAAGTTCCGCGCCGGACAGCGATCGAAGCAGTCGCGAGGGCGCGCGAAGCAGCTCGCGCGGCTCGAACGCATCGAGTCGCCGCTGGCCACGGCGAAGCACGGCTGGAGCCTCGAGGCGGCGCACCTCGCCGGCGCGACGGTGCTTGAGTCCACGCCGCTGGCCGTCGGTCACGGCGAGCGGGTCGTCGTGCGGACGCCGCCGCTGCGCGTCGAGCGCGGGGCGCGCATCGCCGTCGTCGGCGCGAACGGGGCCGGGAAGACGACCCTCGTGCGGACGCTCGTGGGGCAGCTTCCGGCCCTCGACGGATTCGTCTCGAGCGCGCCGACGGCGCGCGTCGCGTTCCTCGCGCAGGCCCAGTCGGAGCTCACCGGCGACGAGACCGTGCTCGATAGCCTCCGTCAGGAGACCGGGCTCGACGAGCAGGGTGCCCGCGACCTCCTCGCGCGCTTCCTGTTCCGTGGCGACGAGGTCTTCCGGTCGGTCGGCGTGCTCTCGGGCGGCGAGCGCTCGCGCCTCGCCCTCGCGCGGCTCTCAGCGCGCGAGGCGAACCTCCTCGTGCTCGACGAGCCGACGAACCATCTCGATCTCGCGGCCCGGGAGCAGCTGGAGGTCGTGCTTCAGGCCTATGAAGGGACGTTGCTCTATGTCTCGCACGATCGCTACTTCATCGACAAGCTCGCCGGAGAGATCTGGGACATCCGCGACGGCGGCCTCAAGCGCTACGACGGCGGATGGACGGCTTTCGAGAAGGCTCGCGACGAGGGCCGTCCGCTGCCGGATCCCAACATGACCGCTCTCACGGCAGGTGGTCGCCCCGCGGCGGTACCGCCGCGCGCGAAGCCGCAGAGACCGTCGCGGCTGGCGGCCCGTCCCGCCCGCGCAGAACGAACGGGTCTTGCTCCGAGGCGTACGGCGTCGCGCGTCCGCAAGGTCGAGGGCGTTCGCGCGCTCGAAGCGCGCATCGCCGCGATGGAGCTTCAGCTGACGCAGCTAGCGAAGAAGCTCGAGGACGTCGCGCAGGCGGGCAACTTCATGGAGACGCGGCAGCTCGGGTCGGAGCACGCCGAGCTCGAACGGTCGCTCAAGACGCTTTACGAGGAGTGGTCGGCGAGCGCGGGAACGGCCGGGGAGTGAGCGCGTTCGTCGTCGGGCTGACCGGCCCGATCGGAGCGGGGAAGAGCACCGTGGCGGCGATGCTCCGCGAGCTGGGCGCGCGGGTCTTGGATGCCGACGCCATCGCCCGTGACGAGCAGAGCCGCGGTACGACCGGCTACAGCGCGATCATCCAACAGTTCGGCACGGCGGTCCTTGGCGAGGACAAGGAGATCGACCGGCGGAAGCTTGCGGACATCGTGTTCGCGGATCCGCGGCGGCTCGAGCGGCTCGAGAAGATCCTGCATCCGCGAGTGATCGCCCGGATCCTCGAAGCGCGGAAGATGCTGCCCGACGATCAGGTGCTCGTCGTCGAGGCGATCAAGCTCGTCGAGACCTCGCTCCGCAGCATCTGCGATCGGGTCTGGGTCGTGCTCGCGCAGCGCGAGCAGCTGCTTTCGCGTCTCGCGAGCCGGGGCATGAGCGAGGCCCACGTCGCGGCGAGGCTCGCGGCGCAGGCCGGCGAAGAGGAGCTCCGCCGCGCCGCGGACGTGATCATCCAGAACGACAGCGACCGCGACGCACTGAGCGCCGCGGTCGCCAACGCATGGTCCGAGGTACGGCGAGCTAGGGGGCGGTCTTCGTCGGCACCTTGATCCCGAACTTGTAGACGTCCCCGAACGTCGCGCCGGTCGTCGCAGCCTGTCGCTGGTCCTGCGCGGCGCGTAGCAGCATCTGCAGGGTCCCACCCGCGGAGTTGAGGTATGCGATCTTCTCGGCGGTCTGCGCGTCGGTGCGGATCGTGTAGACGGCCGCAGCTCGTGCGAGGATCACGACGTTCTGCAGAACGACCTTCGCCGAGAAGTCCGGGATGCGGTTCGGGTCGGTGCCCGTCAAGAACTTCGCGGGGTCGAACTGGAACGTGAACATGATGTCGACGATGTCGCCGACCGCGACCGCGCCACCCGCGGCGTTCGCGTCCGCCACCGTGATCGACACGGCCCGATAGTCCGGCGTGCCGGCGGCGATGGGCTGGCCGGCCACGGGCTGCGCGTTCGGCGGGAAGACGGTGAAGGTCGCTGCGCCCGCCGCGGCGAACTTCGTCGGAAGGATCGGCTCGCCGGCGCTGATCTGCACCTGGACGATCTTGCCGATCACCTCGTCCGGCTTGGTGAGCGCGGACAGCGGCGCGAGATCGGTCGGATATTTCTGGACCTTGAGATCCGCCGCGGTCAGCGCCGTACGCGTCGGGATGTCGTGCGACGCCACGAGGACGTCGGTCGTCTGCACCGGCGGCGGCGCCTCGGTCTTCGAGCCGGAGCTCAGCACGAACGTGCCCGCGCCGGCCAGGATGGCGATCAGGATCCCAACGATGAGCACGAGGCGGGCGCGCCGCTTCGAACGGTCTTCCACAGTGTTCCTTTCCTCTCGCTGCTGCGAAGGTTAGTTGATGACGACCGTGATCCGCCCAGGCAGGCGGATCCACGGGGCGCCCTTGCCGGGGTCGTCCGGCAGGAAGGGCTGCAGGAGCGGCATGAACACCTGCAGGTGGTAGTAGCTCTCGACGTACATGAAGTAGCCCTTGCGCGTCGTGTTCGTCCCGTCGGTCGTCGTGTACTCGTAGCAGAGGAGCGTGTCGCCGTTGTCGTACCACTTCTCGAGGGTCGTCCCGGTCGGGACCAGGCAGGCCGCGCCAGCGCCGCTGGCCGCCGTGCCCGACGTCCAGGCCGCGCTCGCCGAGAAGTTGGTGGTGTTGCTCGTCCGGTTCATCACCAAGACGCCCTTCGCGTCGACCTCGCGGTCGAGGAAGCCGTCGTTCCGCGCGGTGTCGTTCGCGCTCTGCGACAGGTTGTTGTCATACACGTAGACCGACGCCCAGCGAGCGCCCTCGCGGACGGCGTTGTTGAGCGTGAGATACACGGCGAAGATCAGGCCGAACTGCATGATCCCCATGAGGATGTACATGAGGATCGGTAGCAGCAGCGCGAATTCGACGAGGTTCTGGCCTTCCTCGCCATGGTGGAACGCCCGCAGACGGTGCAATCCGCGCACGCCTTCCTCTTTTCTCTGAACCCTAGGAACGCACGTTCTGGAGCGTCAATAGGTCCTTTGTCAGCACAACGGCTGCGACCGATATTCGGCGCGCTCGCGCCCGGTGCGCGGTTGGTAGCATCGAATGGAACCACCAGCCGGGTCGCAGTTCGAACACACGTTCTAGAATGAGCCAGAGGCCCCCATGAGCAGCTCCAGCGAGATCCTCCAGGTCCCACTCGATCGGCCCTCGGGCCGGGCGGCGTACGACCTCGTCCTGCCGTGGCCGCTTGCCGGCGACCAACCGAAGGCCGCGGCCGAGCTGAGCGCTGGCCTCGCCCGGGGCGATAAGTGGCAGACCCTCAAGGGCGTGACCGGCTCGGGCAAGACGGTCACGATGGCCCAGGTCATCGCGGACTCGGGTCGCCCGGCCCTGGTGCTGGCGCACAACAAGACGCTCGCGGCGCAGCTCTACGGCGAGTTCAAGGAGTTCTTCCCGAGCAACGCCGTCCAGTATTTCGTCTCGTACTACGACTACTACCAGCCCGAGGCGTACGTCCCGCGGAGCGACACCTACATCGAGAAGGACTCCTCGCGGAATGAGGAGATCGACAAGATGCGCCACTCCGCGACGCGCTCGTTGTTCGAGCGGCGGGACGTGATCATCGTCGCGTCGATCTCATGCATCTACGGCCTCGGCGCGCCGGTCGACTACGGCGCGGTCACGGTGCGGCTCGTCAAGGGCGAGCGCACGCGGCGCGACACGGTCCTCCGCCACCTCGTCGACATCCAGTACGAGCGGAACGATCAGAGCTTCGTGCGCGGGAAGTTCCGCGTGCGCGGGGACACGCTCGAGATCCACCCGGCGTACGACGACCTCGCGGTCCGGATCGAGTTCTTCGGCGACGAGATCGAACGCATCACGGAGCTCGATCCGCTCACCGGAGAGGTGCTCGCGGAGCGCGACCGCATCGACATCTACCCGGCGCGCCACTTCGTGACGCCGCGCGAGAAGCTGAATGAGGCGATCCATGACATCGAGCAGGAGCTCGCCGAGCGCGTGACGGAGCTCCAGGACGCCGGCCGGCTCCTCGAGGCGCAGCGCATCCTCCAGCGGACGAACTTCGACCTCGAGATGTTGCGCGAGACCGGCACGTGCCACGGCATCGAGAACTACTCGCGCCATCTCGCGCGGCGACCGGCCGGCAGCCGCCCGTGGACGCTGCTCGACTACTTCCCGCCGGACTTCCTCATGTTCATCGACGAGTCGCACATGTCCATCCCGCAGGCTCGCGGCATGTTCTTTGGGGACAAGGCCCGGAAGGACATCCTCGTCGAGTACGGATTCCGCCTGCCGAGCGCGCTCGACAACCGGCCACTGACGTTCAAGGAGTTCGAGGACCGGCTTGACCAGACGGTCTTCGTCTCGGCGACGCCGGGGCCGTACGAGCTCGAGCGCACGCCCGTTCTGGTCGAGCAGATCATCCGCCCCACCGGTCTCGTGGATCCCGAGATCGACATCCGCCCGACCGATGGGCAGATCGACGACCTCCTCGGCGAGATCAACCTTCGCGTGCAGCGCGGCCAGCGGTCGATCGTCACCACGCTCACCAAGAAGATGGCCGAGGATCTCGCCGACTACCTCCGCGAGATGGGGGTCAAGGTCCACTACCTGCACTCGGAGATCGAGACGATCGAGCGGGTGGAGATCCTGCGCGACCTGCGGCTCGGCGTGTACGACGTGGTCGTCGGCGTGAACCTGCTGCGCGAGGGCATCGATCTTCCCGAGGTGACGCTCGTCGCCATCCTGGACGCGGACAAGGAGGGCTACCTCCGGTCGGAGGGCTCGCTCATCCAGGTGATCGGCCGTGCCGCGCGGCACCTCGAAGGCCGCGTGATCATGTACGCCGACCGGCGCACCGCGTCGATGGACAAGGCGATCAACGAGACCGACCGCCGGCGGAGCCTGCAGATCGCGTACAACACCGAGCACGGGATCGAGCCGACCAGCATCATGAAGGCGATCCGCGAGGTCGGCATGCGGCTGAAGCAGGTGGCCGAGGTCGAGGGCGAGTACGAGAAGCGCGGCCGTCCGATCGCCGCCGGCGAGATGCCGCGCGACGAGCTGGCGCGGCTCATCAAGGATCTCGAGTCCCAGATGAAGGAGGCGGCGAAGCAGCTCGAGTTCGAGCGCGCGGCGGCGCTTCGGGACGAGGTCGTGCAGCTGCGGGGGATCCAGGTGCTCGAGCTGGGACCGGAGGCCGGGCTCGCGGGCGGGCCGACGACGAAGCGGGTCGTACGGCGGAGGAGGGGGATCTAGTGGTACTCGGAGTGCTGGCGACCGTGGGGATCCTGGGCGCCATCGTGGGCGCGATCGTCCTCGCGATGCGTGGTGGCCGGGGCGGGGTCGAATGGGCGCCGCGAAATCTGGTCCGGATGTACCTCTACATCGCCTCTATGGCCGGGATCATCGTGCTCGTCGTCGGGCTCTCGGGCATCCTCACCGTCGGGTTCGCGGCGGCCTTCGGCAACGCCTTCGTGTACGGCGACACGTCGGCCTTCGGGCCCGTGCCGGCGTGCGGGCCTGCCACCGATCCGAACCTGAAGTGCACGCCCGGGGTGAACGTGGACATCGTTGCGCAGCAGCAGCGCGAGCAAGACCGGCGCCGCGCCGACGACCTCATCAAGGGGATCACCTTCACGGTCTTCGGCGCGCTCTTCTGGGGCGCGCACTACGCCGCGCGCCGCGGGGTCATGGGCTTCGACGAGCTCACCTCTGGCCTGCGGCGCGGCTACCTCATGCTCGGGACCGTGATCTTCGGCATCGCGACGGTGATCCTGCTGCCGACCGGCATCTACCAGGCCCTCTCCTATCTGATCCTGCCCGCAGCCAACGGCGTGTTCCGGCAGGGCGCCGGCGATTCGCTGCCCGGCGGGCTCGTGACCCTGCCGGTCTGGCTCATCTATCTCTGGCTCGTCGTGCGCGACCTGCGAGCCGTGCCGGCCCTCCCGGCGACCATTCCCTAGATGCCGCTCGACCACATCTACGTCAAGGGCGCGCGGGAGCACAACCTCAAGAACATCGACGTGAAGATCCCGCGCGACAAGATGGTGGTGATCACCGGGCTGTCGGGATCCGGCAAGTCGTCGCTGGCGTTCGACACGATCTATGCCGAGGGGCAGCGCCGGTACGTCGAGTCGCTGTCCGCGTACGCGCGCCAGTTCCTCGGCCAGATGGAGAAGCCCGACGTCGACTTCATCGAGGGCCTGTCGCCCGCGGTGTCGATCGACCAGAAGGGCGCGACGCGCAACCCGCGGTCGACCGTCGGTACGGTCACCGAGATCTACGACCACCTCCGCCTGCTGTTCGCCCGCGTCGGGGTGCCGCACTGCCCGAACCACGGCATCCCGATCGTCGCACAGCACGTGCAGGAGATCGTCGATCAGATCCAGGCGTATCCGGATGGCGCGCGGCTCCTGATCCTCGGCCCGCTCGTGCGCGACCGCAAGGGCGAGCACCAGCAGCTCATGGTGGCAGCGCGGCGCGGCGGCTTCGCGCGCGTCCGGGTGGACGGCTTCATCCGCGACCTCTCGGAGGACATCGTCCTCGACAAGATGAAGAAGCACTCGATCGAGGTCGTGGTGGACCGGTTCGTCGCGCGCCGCGGCGCCGAGGCGGAGTCCGACCGGTCGCGGCTCACCGACTCGGTCGAGACGGCCCTTCGCCTCGGTGAGGGTCTGGCGGTCGTCGCGGATGCCGACGGCAAGGAGCCGGAAAGAATCTTCAGCGAGCGGCTCGCCTGCCCGGAGGGCGACTTCTCGATCGGCGAGATCGAGCCGCGGACGTTCTCGTTCAACTCGCCGCACGGCGCCTGCCCAGCGTGCACCGGGATCGGCACGCGTCTCGAGCCGGATCCCGACCTCATCCTCGCGAACCCGGACCTATCGGTCCGCGAGGGTGCGGTCCTCCCGTGGCAGCGCGAGAAGAGCACCGCGGCGTATCGGATGGCCATTCTCGTCGCGCTCGCGCGCAAGGTCGGCTTCTCACTCGATACACCGATCAAGGATCTGCCGAAGAAGGCGATCGAGGCGATCCTGCACGGCGTCGGCGCGCCGCTGAAGCTCTCGTACGAGAACCGGAGCGGCAACAAACGGAGCTACGAGGTCGATTTCGAAGGCGTCGTGGGCTGGGTCGAGCGCTCCTACAAGGAGACGACGAGCGACTTCACGCGCATCGATCTCGAGCGGTACATGAGCGAGCGGCCGTGCCCGGTGTGCGGCGGCGCGCGTCTGAAGCCCGAGGTGCTCGCGGTCAAGATCGGCGCCAAGAACATCGTCGATGTGTCGCGCATGTCGGTGCTCGAGGCCGTCGAGTGGTCGAACCTTCTCGACAAGGAGAAGGGCGGGCCGCTCGGCTCGCGCGAGCGCAAGATCGCCAAGCAAGTCATGAAGGAGATCCGGCAGCGGCTTGGGTTCCTCAAGGATGTCGGCCTCGACTACCTCACGATCGACCGGGCCGCGACGACGCTGTCGGGCGGTGAGGCTCAGCGCATCCGCCTCGCGACGCAGATCGGGTCGGGCCTGATGGGCGTGCTCTACATCCTCGACGAGCCCTCGATCGGCCTGCACCAGCGGGACAACGCGCGGCTCATCCGCACGCTGCTCGGGATGCGTGACATCGGCAACAGCGTCATCGTCGTCGAGCACGACGAGGAGACCATCCGGACGGCCGACTGGGTCATCGACGTGGGGCCGGGCGCCGGCGAGCACGGCGGCGAGATCATCGCCGAGGGACCGATCGAGACGATCCTCCGCTCGCAGCGCTCGGTCACCGGCGCGTACCTGTCGGGACGCCGGCGCATCCCGACCCCGTCACGCCGGCGGACGCCGAAACGCGAGGCGATCACGGTGCGCGGAGCAACGCAGAACAACCTGAAGGACATCGACGTGCGCTTCCCACTCGGCGTGTTCGTGTCCGTGACGGGTGTGTCCGGCTCGGGCAAGAGCACGCTGGTCAACGACATCCTCTATCGCCGCCTCGCGCAGGCGCTCTCGAAGGCGAAGGACCGCCCAGGCGCGCATCGCGCGGTCGAGGGGATCTCGCACATCGACAAGGTGATCGACATCGATCAGTCGCCGATCGGCCGCACCCCCCGTTCGAACCCAGCGACATACACCGGTCTGTTCACGCCGATCCGGGACCTCTTCGCCGCCGTGCCCGAGGCCCGGCTCCGCGGCTACACCGCCGGGCGGTTCTCCTTCAACGTGAAGGGTGGCCGGTGCGAGGCCTGCGCGGGCGACGGGATCATCAAGATCGAGATGCAGTTCCTGCCGGACGTCTACGTTCCCTGCGAGGTCTGCGCCGGCAAGCGCTACAACCGCGAGGCGCTCGAGATCCACTACAAGGGCAAGAACATCAGCAATGTGCTCGAGATGACCGTGGAGGAGGCCCTCGCGTTCTTCGCCAACGTGCCCGCGGTCGAGTCGAAGCTGCGAACGCTGCACGACGTCGGCCTGAGCTACATCCATCTCGGACAACCCGCGACCACGCTGTCCGGCGGGGAGGCCCAGCGCGTCAAGCTCGCGACGGAGCTGTCACGGCGCGCGACCGGACGGACCCTCTACATCCTCGACGAGCCGACGACCGGTCTGCATTTCGCGGACGTCGAGAAGCTCCTCGAGGTGCTCCACCGTCTTGTCGACGCAGGGAACACCGTCGTCGTCATCGAGCACAACCTGGACGTCGTGAAGACCGCGGACCACGTGATCGACCTTGGCCCCGAGGGCGGGCAGGCCGGCGGCGAAGTGATCGCCGAGGGCACGCCCGAACAGGTCGCGAAGGTCCGGCGCTCGTTCACCGGCCGCTACTTGCGGGAGATCCTCACCACCGGCGAGCTGCGCGGCATCGCCTGAGGCGCGGCGCGTGAACGCGGTCGATCTCCTCATCGTCGCGTCCCTTGTGTTCGCGGCCATCATGGGCATCCGCGCCGGGTTCGTCGCGACGCTCTACGGGCTGATCACCTGGGTCGTCGCGATCCCCGTGGCGCTCTTCCTTCAGGGGCCGCTCGGATCGTTGCTCGCGCGTGTCGGCCTCGCCGTCCCGCTCGCCCGGACGCTCGGCTTCGTCATCGTGCTGCTCGTCGTCGAGAGCGGCTTCGCGCTGCTCGGGACGTTCGCCGTCGTGCCCTTCGTGAAGCGCCTCCACGCCGATCGTCGCTTCGGCACCGCCGACCGCGTGCTGGGCGTCGTGCCGTCGATCGTGCGCGGGCTCGTTATCGCCGCAGTTGCGCTCGCCGCGGCGCTCGTCCTGCCCGTCGGCAACGATGTGCGGAACGCGATCGATGGCTCCCGGATCGGTCAGGTACTGGTGGAGCAGGTCGCTGCCGTCCAGCCGGCCCTCGGCGCGATCGCCGGCGGCGAGGGTGACAGCGCCCCGCTGTTCGTCACGAAGCTGGCCGCGGATCAAACCGAGAAGCTCGATCTCCCGGACGGGCTCACCCTCGTCGCGGATCCGGTGGCGGAGCAGGAGATGCTGAAGCTCCTGAACGACGAGCGGACATCCCGCGGCCTCCCGGCGCTCGAGCTCGACCCGCGGCTCGTGCCGATCGCGCGCCAGCACTCGGAGGAGATGTTCAAGCTCAAGTACTTCGGCCACCAGTCGCCTGCCAACGGGTCGCCGTTCGATCGGCTCGCCGCGGCGAAGATCTCGTACAGCCGTGCCGGAGAGAACCTCGCGTACGCGCATTCCGTCGTCGTGGCGCACCGCGGTCTCATGGACAGCCAGGGCCACCGCGAGAACATCCTTCGGCCGGAGTTCACGCGCATCGGCATCGGGGTCATTTCGGCCGGCTCCTACGGGCGGATGTTCACCCAGCTCTTCGTGACGCCCTAGCGCCCACTCCTGATCGGCGCCTGCCCGGCGGGCCAGGCCCGGAACGTGCACCGCCGCGACCGGATGCACGATCTGTTCGGCCGGCTCGCCCAGAAGGTCAACGCGGTGATCGCGAGCCCGTGGGCGCTGATCGTCGCGCTCGCGCTCATCGGCGCCTACTTCCTGTTCGGCCCGGCACTCGGCCTTCCACCGCAGCCGCTCGAGCTCAGCTTCCTCATCACGCTCTGCACCTTCATTCTCGTGCTCCTGCTCGAGCACGAGAGCTATCGCGATAACGCCGCGCTCCAGGTGAAGCTCGACGAGATCATCCGCGCGATCGGCGCCGATCCAGCGAAGATCGGGATCGAGGAGCGTCCGCAGAAGGAGATCGACTCGGTACGCGACGCGGCCCGCGGGAGCGAGGGCCCCACCGTCGGCTAGGCTCCCCAGCGTGGCAGCGCCCGGGTTGGCCCCTCCGGAGAGCGCGGTCCGGCCCATCCGCTTCGCCGCCCTCGAGGTCCCGACGTTCCGCTGGTACTGGCTCTCGAGCTGGATCTCGTCGACCGGCGACGGCATGGAGAACGTGATCCGCGGCCTGCTCATCGTGCAGCTGGTCGGCCTTGCGGCGGCGCCGTTCTGGCTCGGCATGATGGTGTTCGCGCACTGGGTGCCGTTCACGTTGTTCTCGCTGTACGGCGGCGCGCTCGCCGACCGCTACGACAACCGAAAGGTGCAGATCGTCGCGCAGCTGCTGCTGATGACCGCGGCGTTCGGCGTGGCCGCGGCGACGCTCTCCGGCGTCGTGACCGAGTGGTGGATCTTCGGGCTGCTCCTCGTCCATGGGTTCGCCGGCGCGATCGGCGGACCGGCGCAGCAGACGCTCATCCACTCGATCGTGGGCCGCGACCGGCTGCTCTCCGCTGTAAGCCTCAACTCGACCGCCCGGCAGCTGTCGCAGGTCATCGGCCCGGCCATCGCGGGCTTCATCTACCTGCAGTTCGGGCCGGGGTGGGGGTTCTTCGTGAACGGCCTGACATTCGTCCCGCTGCTCCTGTTCCTCGCCTTCTTCATCCGCCTCGCGCCGAAGGCGAAGATCGCGCCGCAGCGCGTGCTGGAGGCATTGCGCGAGGGCATCGCCTTCGTGCGCGCGCGGCCGCGGATCGGCGGTCTCATCGGCGTGGAGATGCTGCCGGTCATCTTCCTCGGGCACACCTTCAACTCGCTGCTCGTCGTCTTCGCGGCCGACTACCTCCATGCGGGCACGCTTGGCTACTCGTTCCTGCTCGTCGCGAGCGGCATCGGTGCGCTGACCGCTGCGCTCTGGATGGCGTATGCGCGGCAGCGCGGTGATCCCGCGCCGATCATCGTCGCCGCAGCCGCCGTCGAGGTCCTCGCGATCCTCGTCTTCGCGCTCTCGACCAGCTACGTGCTGTCGCTGCTGCTCATGGTCGCCATCGGCGCCGCCACGGTGCTGACGCAGTCGTTCAACAACACCGCGCTGCAGCTCTCGGCCCCCGACGCCATCCGCGGCCGGGTGATGGGCGCGTACAGCTTCGGCACCCAGGGGTTCCGCGTCCTGAACGGGCCGTTGCTCGGCGTGCTCGCGACGGTGCTGACGCCGCCGCTCGCCGTCGCGGGCTCGGCGCTCGTGGTGCTGGGCGGGCTTGCCGGGATCGTTGCGCTCGTGCCGCAGCTCCGGCGGCGGGACGGTCCGGCGGTCTAGGTGTGCTGGGGCTTCGCGGCGATCGCGCGGCGGGCGCGGTCTCCGGCCGCTCGGAGGTTGACCACGACGAGCGCGACGAGCATCGCGAGGAGCAGCCAGCCGACCTGATCGCGTTGCGGATCGGCGAGGACCGTGGCGGCGATCCACGTCAGCGCCAACGCGACGACGATGCCGACAGCGAGGGAGCCGTCCTCGACGAGCAGGCCCCAGACCGTCCCGAGCGCGGCCTTCATCAGGCGCTACACACTCTTCGCATCCACTTCGGCTCCACGCGGCAGCATCGCCGCGAGCATGCGCGCGGACACCCAGCTGGCTGCGAGGAACACCGCGAGGATCATGGGGATCGAGAGCGCGTCTCCCGGCCACTGCGCGCCGAGGCCCTCCGCGAACCAGAACACGCCGAACGCCGAGAGGATCGCACCCACCCCGAACTTCATCCAGTTCTCCGGGACCATCGTCAGCGGCTGGCGCAGCGCGACCCCCAGGGCGATCACCACGATGCCCGCCGCGATCGCCCCCGCGATCGCGGAATTGAGCGCCGCCGCGCCGCCGGCGCCGAACGCGATCACGATGAACGCTACCTCCGTGCCCTCGAGCAGTACGGCCTTGTACGCGACGATCGCGCCGATCCGGTCGAAGCCGGTCCGCTTCTCTCCGCGGGCCTTGAGCAGGGCGACCTCGTTCAGGTAGATGCGCTCCTCGTCGTGCAGGGCGACGATCCCGGCGAAGCGCAGGACGGCCTTGCGAAGCCAGCGGAGACCGAACAACAGCAGGAGCGCGCCGACGAAGGCCTTGAGCGCGTGCTCCGGCACTACCGTGACGATGGTCACGCCGAGGGCTGCGATGATGACCGCGAGGGTCGCGGCGGCTGCGATCGCGCCGTAGAGCGGCGCGCGCCACCCGCGGGTGACGCCGACCGCGAGGATGATCGTCGTCGCCTCCACGAACTCGACCGCGCTCGCGATGAACGCGGGCAACGCGGCGACGGCCAGGCTACCGAGATCCACGGCTTCTCCTCAGGGTGTCGCTCCGAGTATCGCCGTTCTCGCCGGTACGCGCGGGACCGCGCGCATCAACAGGGCGCACGCGATCGCGAGCCCGCCGGCCACGATGAACACCGGTGGGATGCCGGCGCGCTCGGCGACGATCGCCATCGGCGCGACGGCGAGGCCGCCAAGCCCGATGGAGAGGCCGAGCATGACCCCGCTCACCATCCCGAGGCTGCCCGGCATGCTCTCCTGGCCGCGGACCGCCAGGACCACGAACGATCCGTTCAGCAGCATCCCGCTGACCGCCGTCGCCGCGACGAACGCGAGCCCCACGTCGGTCTGCGTCGCGAGCAGCACGCAGAACGGCGCCGCGCAGAGCAGGCTCGTGATGATGACGCGGTCGCGGCCGACGCGATCGGCGAGCCACCCGCCGATGAGTCCGCCGACCGCGCCGGACAGGAGATAGAGCGTGAGCAGTCGTGACGCGTCGATCACGCTGGCTCCGCGGCTCACGGCGTAGACCGGAAGGAACGAGCTCACCAGGGCTGTCGCCCAGGCCCGGGCAGCGGACACCGACACGAGCCCGACCAGCATCCGGCGGTTCGCGCGGAGGATCGTCCGCAACGGCACCGCCGGGGTCGTCCGCGCCGGCAGATGCGGTCCGGCTCGCCAGACGAGGACGCCGAGCACGATCGCCGGGATCGCGACGAGCCAGCTCCCATCGAGGCCGACGGTCGCGATGATCACCCCGATGAGGAACGGCCCGACCGGAAGGCCGAAGTTCCCGGCGCTGATGTAGACGCTCATCCAACGGCCCCGCGATCGAACTGGGACCGAGCCTGCGACGAGCGCCGCGCTCACCGGGTGATAGAGCGCGGTGCCCAATCCGCCGGCGAGCAGCGCGACCGCGACGATCGCGATGCTCGGCGCGAGCCCTAAGGCTGCCGCAGCGAGACCCGAGAGGGCCACGCCGCTCCAGGCCATCCAGCGGGTCCGCCCACCGCGATCGGCCATGTAGCCGAAGACCGGCTGGGTGAACGACGACGACGCCTGGTACAGCGTGATGAGGATGCCGGCGACCCCAAGGCCGATCCCGAGCCTGCCCAGGAGCAGCGGCAGGAGGGCCGGGAGCATGTACGCGTACGAGTCGTTCGTGAGGTGGGCCAGGGCCATGACCCCGACCGAGCGGGCGCGACGGGGATCGTGATTCACCGCGACGCGTAGGCGCGGTCGAGGACATCCATCAGATGCACCACCGGGGTCTTCGCGCCCTCGCGACGGAGCGCGGCCTCGATCTGCATCTGGCAGCCCGGGTTCGCGGTGATCACCATGTCGGCGCCGCTGCGCACGATGTGCTGGGCCTTGCGATGCCCGAGACGCGCGGCGAGCTCCGGCTGCGTCACGTTGTATGTGCCCGCGCTGCCGCAGCACCAATCGGCCTCCGCGAGCGGGACGAGGACGAGATCGGGGATCGCCGCGAGGAGCGCCCGCGGCTGCGCGCTGATCTTCTGCCCGTGGATGAGATGGCAGGGGTCGTCGTAGGCGGCCGTGGCGCGCAGCGGCCCGGGCGGCGCGGCCAGGCCGACGCCGGCGAGGTACTCGCTTGCGTCCTTCACCCGCAGCGAGAACCGCTCGCCGCGGTCCGCCCACTCCAGGTCGTCCTTCAGGAGCCAGCCGTACTCCTTCAGATTGGCGCCGCAGCCGGCGGCGTTCACGATGAACGCGTCGACCGCGAGCGGCTCGAGCACCTCGATGTTCCGCTTCGCGAGGTCGCGGGCGCCACCGCGCTCCCCGGCGTGCGCATGCAGCGCGCCGCAGCACGTCTGCGCCGCGGGCACGACCACCTCGATGCCGTTGCGCGCGAGCACGCGAGCCGTGGCCGCGTTCGTGTCCGCGAACGCAGCCCGCATCACGCAGCCGGTGAACAGCGCGACCGTGCCGCGCCGCACGCCGGCGGCCGGGAACCGCGCCGGCAGCGAGCCGCTCGACGGGGCCTTGTCGGGAACGAGGTCCAGCAGCTCCGCGAGCCGCTTCATCCCGATCAGCCGGAGGATGGTCCGCGCGCCGAGGCGCTTGGACAGATAGCCGAATCGCGCAAACAGCGCGAGCCGGGTGGGGGAGGTGATGAGACCCCGGAAGGCGACGCGGCGCAGGATCGCTTCGCCGATGTTCGGTCTGCGGGCCGCAACGACCTGCGACCGCGCGGCCTCCATCAGCTTCCCGAAGGACACGCCGGACGGGCACGCGGTCTCGCAGGCGCGGCAGTCGAGGCACTTGGCCATGTGGTCGGCGAACGCGGCGCTGTCCGCGTCGAGCCGTCCGTCCCACACGTTCTTCATCAGCCGGATCCGGCCGCGTGGCGAATCCATCTCCACCCCGAGCTCCGCGAACGTCGGGCACGTCGGCAGGCAAAGGCCGCAGTGCACGCAGCGAGAGATGAGCTCGGGCAGCGGCGCGTCGGCGTTGGGGAAGCCTCGGGTGGTCATCCGAGCGCCGATCGCCCGGGCTCGAGGATGCCGGCCGGATCGAAGGCCTCCTTCAAGCGGCGCATAAGGAACGCGCCCGCAGGCTCTGGGCCGCCGAACGTCGTCAGTCCTTCGACCGCGCTGCGCTCGATGCGCGCGCTGCCGCCCAGAATGCGCGCGGTCGCGACGAGCCCGTCCGCCGCGGCGATCAGCCCGGCGTCATCGCGGAGATGCACGTGCGCGATCCCGCTCGCGGCATCCGCGACGAGCCGCGCGTCCCGATCCACGCCGACGGCGGCCTCGGCGAATGCCGTCTGCGCAGAGAGCGGCAACGCCGCGCGCACGACCGCGCCGCCGACGGCCAGGTCCACGATCTCGCGCAGCGGCTCGAGCGCCACAGCGGGATCAGCGACGTCCTCGGAGGTCGCGCCCCGCGCGGCCGCCACGCGAGCGAGCTCGGCCATCGCGCGT
>DATCPY010000190.1:0-11793 GCA_036569845.1 Candidatus Limnocylindria bacterium
CTGAATCGCATGTCGCCGAGCGCGAACACCGGTCCCTCGCGGCAGACGCGTGCGTTGCCGCCCGCGGTCACGACGACACACGCGCGACAGACGCCCATCGCGCAGCCCATGTGCTGCTCGACCGCGATCTCGGCGTCCAGCAGGGTCTGCCGTCCGGGGAACACCGCACTCGCGCGCGCAGCCTCGTCGCGCATGCGGCCGAGCGCGGCGAGCATCGGCCAGGGGCCGCACGCGCAGAGCTGATCGGCCCAGGCAAGGAGCGGGCTGAGCGCGTCGGTCACGCGCCCCTTGATCCCGAACGACCCGTCGTCCGTGGTCGTCACGTACTCGACCGTCGGTGGCAGCAGCCGCGACGGCCAGAGGTACTGGATGGACCGGCCGCCCATCACGAGCGTGACGTTGCGGCGCGTCGACTCGTGCTCCGCGAGCACACGCATCGGCGCGATGCCCGTGCCACCGGCGACGAGCAAGAGGTTCTTCGTCGAGCGCTGGATGACGAAGGCGCTGCCGAGCGGGCCGAGCAGGTCGAGGTCGTCGCCTGGACGCCGCGAGGCGATCCACTCGCCGCCCTCGCCGAGGGGCTTCACGATGAGCTCGATCTCGCCGGCCTGCCGGTCGATGCGGTTGAAGGAGTACGGGCGGCGGAGCAGCGGATCGAATCGCTGGCCAGGTCGCACGTGCACGAACTGTCCGGCCCGCGCCTGTGCGGCGATGCCGGGAGCCGCGATCCCGAGCACGATCCCGAGATCGCCGATCTCGCTCCGCGTGAGGACGCGGCCCATCTCGAGGATCACGACGGCTCGGCGACGGTCTCACCGAGGGCGCGACGAACCGCGCGGAGCACCGCGCTCAAGACGTCGGCCGGGACCGGCGTTCCCCACGGACCACGGGAAAGAAAGTCGCGATCCAGCGTCGTCAGCTCCTCACAGAACAGAACGCCATCTCGCTTGAGCCCGCCGAGCCCGCGTTCGATACGAACATGTGTCGGTCCGTCGGCACCTTGCGAGAAGATCGGTACGACCATCACGTCATCCGCGATCCGATTCCGGACATCCGCGGACACGACCAAGGCCGGGCGCGGCTGGTGTGGATCATCCGGCTGTCCCGGAATGCGCACTGACCAGATTTCGCCACGGGTCGGCGATGTCACGCGGAGCGGCCGAGCCGCTTGCGGGCCGCGGCCCCGCGGACCCGTCGCCAATCTCTACGCTCGACGCCGTACCGCGCGGCGTCCTCGCGGAGTTGTCGCTCCATCGCGACCGCTTGTTGCCGTTCGTGCCAGAGTCGAAGCGCGTCGTCGATCACCGCGCTGCGGTCAGTTCCCGGGGTGCCGGCGACGTGTGCGTCGACCGCCGCGAGGAGGTCGGGATCGAGCGTGGCGCCCACCTTGATCCGCCTACGGTTGGTAGACATAGTGTCCGACACTATACCTGACACTATGGGTCACGGCAATGCCATTCCCACAGCGAAGGTGTAGCCGTCGGGGTCCTCGAGGATCACGTCGCGCCAGCCGTGCGGCCAGTCGCGCGCGCCGAGCAGCACGGTCGCGCCGCGCTCTTTGGCGCGCCGCTCGGCCGCGTCGGGATCGATGCCGAGGATCCGGATCTCCGCGCCGAGCCCGCGCTTGCCGGTCTCCGTCAGCCGCGGTGCCCAGGGCTGCGTGTCGTAGGTGTGGTCGGCGTGCAGCACGATCTGCGTCGAGTCGAGCTGCAGCGCAGCCATGTCCTCATCCGCGTAGTGCACGGTCATGCCGAGCACGTCGCGATAGAACGGGACGCTCATCGCCACGTCGCGGACGATGAGGTTGAGCGACAGGCCCGTGAGCGTCTTCCCGTACGCGGCGGTCGCCATCCACGGCGTGCCGGTCCGCTTGGTCGTCACGCGACGACGGGCGCGCTGCGGTACTCGCTCAAGGGCGCGACGGTGTAGCTCTGCGCGCTCGCGCGCAGCGCCGTCACCACGGCGAGCGCCGTGTCGAGCGACGTCAGGCAGGGGACGCGCGCTTCGACCGCGGCGCGCCGGATGAGGAAGCCGTCGCGGTCGACGGTCTTGCCGAGCGTCGGCGTGTTGACGACAGCGGCGCACTGGCCGGAGCGGATGAGCTGGAGGATCGTGGCGTCGCCGTCGCCGAGCTTCGGCACCTCCGTCACCTCGATGCCGAGCGACCGGATGAGCGCGGCCGTGCCGCTGGTCGCGACAAGGTCATAGCCCAGCCAGTGGAACCCTTCGATGATCGTGACCACCTCGGCCTTGTCCTTGTCCGCGACGGTGATGAGGACCTTGCCGCTCGGCATCGGCGCGAGCCCCGCCGCGACGAGCGACTTCCAGAGCGCGGGCGCGAACGTCCGATCGATGCCGATGACCTCGCCGGTGCTCTTCATCTCCGGGCCGAGGTAGGTGTCTACGTCGAGCAGCTTCGCCATCGAGAAGACCGGCGCCTTGAGGGCGACCAGGTCGCCGGACGGCCAGAGCCCGTCGGCCCGGGCATAGCCTTCGGCCGCGAGCGTGCTGCCGGCGCCGATCGCGACGGCGAGCTTCACCAGCGGGACGCCCGTGACCTTCGTGAGGAACGGCACGGTGCGGCTGGCGCGCGGATTGACCTCGAGGACCCAGACGTGCCCTTCTTCGACAATGAACTGAATGTTCAGGAGCCCGCGGACGGGCAGCGACGACGCGATCTTCCGGGTGAGCTCGACGATCTCGTCGCGCTCCGCCGGGCTGAGGTTCGACGCCGGGTACACCGCGAACGAGTCGCCCGAATGCACCCCGGCGCGCTCGATGTGCTCCATGATCCCGGCGACGAGCGTCTCCTCGCCGTCGCTCACCGCGTCGACTTCGACCTCGCGGCCGCGCAGGTACTTGTCGACGAGCACCCGCCCGAAGCTCGCCTCGAGCGCCGAGGCGAAGTAGCGGTCGAGGTCGTCGGGGCCGTACGCGATCTCCATCCCGCGGCCGCCGAGTACGAACGAGGGGCGCACCAGGACCGGGTAGCCGATCTCGTCGGCGATCACGCGCGCTTCGGAGAGGGACTCGGCGGTCCCGCCGGCCGGCTGTGGGATGCCGAGCGCCGTCGCGAACTCGTGGAACCGGCGGCGATCCTCGGCGAGCCCGATCGCGTCGGCGCTCGTACCGCTGATGTGGCCGCCGATGTCGGCGATGCGGTCCGCGAGGTTGAGCGCGGTCTGCCCGCCGAACTGCGCGAGCACGGACACGTCGCCACCCTCATTGGCAAGGATGTTCGCCACGGATTCCTCATCGAGGGGCTCGAAGTACAGGCGCGCGGACGCGTCGAAGTCGGTGCTCACGGTCTCGGGGTTGCTGTTGATCATGATCGCCTTGATCCCGCGCTCACCCAGGGCCATGGCGCTCTGCACGCAGCAGCAATCGAACTCGATGCCCTGTCCGATGCGGATCGGCCCCGAGCCGAGGATCACGGTCTTTGGTCCCGCGAGCGGCAGCGCCTCGTTCTCCTGCTCGTAGGTCGAGTAGAAGTACGGCGTCACCGCTTCGAACTCGGCCGCGCACGTATCGACCATCTTGTAGACAGGCACGATCCCCCACTGCTGCCGCAGCCGGCGGATATCCGACGCGAGCACACCGCAGAGCGTTGCGATGTCCACGTCGGAGAACCCCATGCGCTTCGCGCGGCGGAGCAGCGTCGGGTTCGGCGTCTTGCCCTGGAGCTCGTCTTCCGCGAATCGGACGACGTTGCGCAGCTTGCGCAGGAACCAACGGTCGATCCGTGTCGCGTCGTGGATCGCGTCGACGCTCGCGCCGCGCCGCAGCGCCGCGAGCACGCGCCACAGCCGGTCGTCGGTCGGCTCGGTCGCGAGATAGCGGGCGATGAACGCCGCCGGGTCCGTCACGCCGGTCCAGGCCGGTGACTCGGCGAACAGGGTCTGGCCCTTGATCTCCAGCGAACGGAGGGCCTTCAGCATCGCGGCCTCGAACGTGCGGTCGATGGCCATGACCTCGCCGGTGGCCTTCATCTGCGTGCCGAGTCGACGATCCGCGGCGCGGAACTTGTCGAACGGCCAGCGCGGGATCTTCACGACCACGTAGTCGAGCGTCGGCTCGAACGCCGCGGTCGTCTTCTGGGTCACGGCGTTCGGGATCTCCCATAGCCGCTTGCCGATCGCGATCTTGGCCGCGACGCGCGCGATCGGGTAGCCGGTCGCCTTCGAGGCGAGCGCCGACGAGCGCGACACCCGGGGGTTCACTTCGATGACGAAGTAGGGGACGCGAGCGTCCGGATCGCTCGACGGCGACGCGTCCGGATGGAGCGCGAACTGCACGTTGCAGCCGCCCTCGATACCGAGCGCACGGATGATCTTCAGCGCGGCGCTCCGGAGCTGCTGGTACTCCTTGTCGGAGATCGTCTGCGACGGCGCGACGACGATCGAGTCGCCGGTGTGGACGCCCATCGGATCGATGTTCTCCATGTTGCAGACGGTGATGCACGTGTCGGCGCCGTCGCGCATGACCTCCCACTCGAGCTCTTTCCAGCCGCTGAGGCTCCGCTCGACCAGGATCTGGCCGATCGGCGACGCGCTGATGCCGCGCTGGGCGCGCTCGCGGAGCTCGGCTGCGTCGTGCGCGAATCCGCCGCCGGTCCCGCCGAGCGTGTACGCGGGCCGGATGACGACCGGGTAGCCGATGCGCTCGGCGAACGCGAACGCCTCGTCCACCGTGTGCGCGGTGACCGATTCCGGCACCGGCTCGCCGATCTCGATGAGGAGCTTCTTGAACGCCTCGCGGTCCTCGGCCTTCCGGATCGCCTCGAGCGGCGTGCCGAGCAGCTTCACCGCATAGCGCTCGAGCACGCCCGCGTCGGCGAGGGCGACCGCAAGGTTCAGCCCGGTCTGGCCGCCGAGCGTGGGGAGCAATCCATCCGGCCGCTCCTTGGCAATGATCCGCTCCAGCACCTCGACCGTCAGGGGCTCGAGGTACGTAACGTCGGCGACGCCGGGGTCGGTCATGATCGTCGCCGGGTTCGAGTTGACGAGGATGGTCTCGATGCCCTCCTCGCGCAGCGCCCGGCAGGCCTGCGTGCCGGCGTAGTCGAATTCAGCGGCCTGTCCGATGAGGATCGGGCCCGAGCCGATGATCAGGACCTTCATAGATCGAGCCATCCGCCGCCCGCGACGGCGCAGTGTCCGCCGACGTGCACGCTCGTGATCCGATCGCGGTCGCCGCCGACGCGCACATAGAGGAGGGACGGGCGCCCCATCTCGTAGCCCTGCTCCGACACGATGCGCGCACCGTCCGACACGCCGTGCCGCACGAGGTACGCCCCGAGCGGCCCATTCGCTGACCCGGTCGCGGGATCCTCGGCGATCCCTTGCCAGGGCGCATACATCCGGCCGTGCACCGTGGAGCCCGGCTCGACGGTCTGGGTCGTGAAGATGTACGCGGCCTCGGCGAGCCCGCGCGGCGTCGCGCGCTTCACCGCGTCGAGGGTCCGCACGGCGACGAACATGAACCGGTTGCCGCTGGACCCGATCTCGATCGGCAGCTCGGTCGCGAGGTCGGCGACATCGAGCGACAGGCTCGCGGCCACCGCGCCTCGGTCGGCCACCGGCTCGAAGGCAGGGAGCGGCTGCTCCATCTCGGTGAAGCCGTCGCGCACCGTCACCTGCAAGGTCCCGACCGTCTCTTCCAGCCGGAGCGTCGCATCGTGCCCGCCGGCGAGGACGTATGCGGTGCCCACGGTCGGATGTCCGGCGAACGGCAGCTCGCGGGCTGGCGTGAAGATCCGAAGACGGTGATCGCCGCCCTGCTCGGCGGGCACCACGAACGTCGTCTCCGGAAGGTTCAGCTCCTTCGCCGCCGTCTGCATGGCGTCATTCCCGACGCCCCGTCCCTCGCGGAACACCGCGAGCTGATTGCCGCCGAACTTCCGCTTCGTGAAGACGTCGACGAGCGTGTACTCGTGGCGCGTCATGACCGGCGGGCCACGGCGTCGCGAACGTCGTCCATGAAGCGGTCGAAGACCGGCTCGTTGTCGCGCGGACCCGGGGCCCCTTCGGGGTGGTACTGATAGGTGCGGATCGGCAGCGTGCGATGAGCCAGGCCCTCGACGGAGCCGTCGTTCAGGTTGCGCTTGCTGACGAAGAACTCCGAGCGCAGTGGCAACGAGGTCTCGTCGACCTGGAACTCGTGGTTCTGGCTGGTGATGACCACCTGACCGGTGACCGTGTCCTGGACCGGATGGTTGCTGCCGTGGTGGCCGAACGGCAGCCGTGACGTGGACGCGCCGATCGCGCGCGCGAGGAGCTGGTGACCCAGGCAGATGCCGAGGATCGGCACCGGCCGGCCGGCGCCGCGGCTCTGCGCCATGTCGACGAGGATCTTCACGTTCGCCGCGACCTGCGGGATCGCGGCGGGATCTCCCGGGCCGTTCGTGATGACGATGCCGTCGGGAGACCACTCAAGGAGAGAGCGCAGGTTGGAGTCGACCGGATACACCCGCACCGTCGCGCCGCGCTGGACCAGGCTGCGGACCTGATTCTCCTTCACGCCGGTGTCGAGCAGCGCGATCTTGGGCCCGGCTCCGACGGTCCGCTCCGTGGACACGCTGGCTTCGGCGACGAGCGGACGCTGGGCGAGGGCCGTCGTGGCGCGCGCCTTCGCGACGGCCTCATTGCCGATGTCCGCGTCGAGCGCTCGATGTGGCGGCACCTGGATGAGCGCGCCGCGCAGCGTGCCCGATGACCGCAGCCGGCGCGTGAGCGCGCGCGTGTCGACGCCGGCGATGCCGGGTACGCCGTTCGCGCGGAGGTACGCATCGAGCTCTTCGGTGCCTTCGCGGCAGGTGGGGTTCAGCTCGCGCACGACAAGCGCCTCGACCCAGGGCTTGCGCGATTCGGCCGCGCGGTCGAACACGCCGTAGTTCCCGATCAGCGGGTAGGTCATCACGACGATCTGGCCGTTGTACGAGGGATCGGACGCGACCTCTTGGTAGCCGGTCATCGCGGTGTTGAACACGACCTCGCCCGACGCGCTCGCCGCGTCGCCGAAGGCCTCTCCCCACCAGACCGAGCCATCCTCGAGTCCGAGCACCGCTGCCCTGCTCATCGGTGCATAACTATACATATCTGATGCATAAAGATGCAATTGCCGCTCGAGCAGCACGGCCTCGCGCTCGGCCACCGCACTGCGTCGTCGGCCCACCTAGGCCAGCGCCAGCTCGAGCCGCAGCTCGCCGTCGACGACCGCGGCCACCACGCGGCCGGCGAGCGCGCGCCCGAGCAGCGGCGTGTTCTTCCCGAGCGACCGGAGCGACGCCGCGGTCGGCGTCCAGGCGGCCTTCGGATCGATGACCACCAGATCGTGCTTCGGCAGGTCGATGCCGAGCACCCGCGCTGGTCCGACGGTCAGCGCCTCGACGACGCGGTCCCAGGTGCCCCACCCCGCGTCGACGCCCATGAGCAGCAGCGGCACCGCGGTCTCGAAGGCCGAGATCCCGAACGCGGCCTCCTGATACTCGACCTCCTTCCGCGTCGACGCGTGCGGCGCGTGATCCGTCGCGATCGCGTCGATCGTGCCGTCCATAAGCCCGGCCCAGCAGGCCCGGACATCCGCCGCGGTGCGGAGCGGCGGGTTGACCTTTGTCGCGGTGTCATACGGCGCCGCCCGCGGGGCGTCGTCCTCCCACGCGAACGCGCGCGAGCCGGCGACCCACTCGTCCGTCAGCGCGAGGTGATGCGGCGTGACCTCGCACGTGACCGCGAGGCCATCGGCCTTCGCGCGTCGCACGAGGTCGACGCCACCTGCGGTCGAGACGTGCGACAGATGCAGGCGGCCACCGGTGAGCTTGGCGAGCGCGAGGTCCCGGGCGATCGCGCTCTCCTCGGCCGCCGCGGGCATCCCCGGCAGGCCGAGCCGCGCCGACACGACGCCCTCGTGCATGACGCCGCCCGCGGACAACGCGAGGTCCTGCGAGTGCTCGAGGATCGGCCGGCCCGCCGCGCGCGCGTATTCGAGCGCGTTGCGGAAGAGCTGCGCGTCATCGACCGGTGAGCCGTCGTCGGAGAACGCGACCGCGCCCGCGGCGGCGAGCTCCACCAGATCCGCGAGCTCCTTTCCCTTGCGACCGCGGGTGATCGTCGCGATCGGCAGGACCCGCGCGGCCTGCGCCGCCGCGCCGCGAGCGATCAGCTCGGCGACGAGGCCCGGCGAATCGATGGCCGGCTCGGTGTTCGGCATCGCGCAGATCGTGGTGAACCCGCCCGCGAGCGCCGCCCGCGCGCCGGTGGCGATCGTTTCGGATTCCTCGAAGCCCGGCTCGCGCAGATGCGCGTGCAGGTCGATGAAGCCAGGCGCGGTGAGCAGACCACGCTTCGCGGCATCGCGCTTGAGGTCGGCGATGACGCTCACTCGCGGACCTCGGGCGTGCCGGCGAGCAGGTAGAGCAGCGCCATCCGGACCGCGACGCCGTTCGTGACCTGCGCTTCGATGAGCGACCGCGCGCCGTGCGCGACGGACGCGGCGATCTCGACGCCCTCGTTCATCGGGCCGGGGTGGAGCACCGGCGCGTCCGGCCGCATGCGTTTCACACGTTCCTCCGTCACGCCCCATTCGCGCGCGTATTCGCGGATGGACGGGAGGAGGCCGGCGTGCTGCCGCTCCGTCTGGAGGCGCAGCGCGATGACGGCGTCTGCGCCGTCGAGCGCCCGATCGAGGTCCGGCTCGTAGGTGACGCCGCGCGGCGTCATCCCGCAGCGCCAAGCCGATGGCACGAGCGTCGGCGGCCCGGACAGCGTGATCGTCGCTCCGAGCGGCACGAGCGCGTCGATGTCCGATCGGGCCACGCGCGAGTGCGTGATGTCGCCGACGATCACGATCCGCTTTCCGGTGAGGTCACCGAGTGCGGCCCGCAGCGTGTACGCGTCGAGGAGTCCCTGCGTCGGATGGGCATGCCAGCCGTCACCGGCGTTGATGACCGCGGCGTCGGTGCGCTCTGCCACGAAATACGGCGCCCCGGACGCGGCGTGACGCATGACGATCACGTCGCCGCCCAGCGCCGTGAGCGTGCGAACGGTGTCGAGGAGCGTCTCGCCCTTTTCGACCGACGAGCCGCTCGCGGTGATGTTCGTGACGTCCGCGGACAGGGCCTTGGCGGCGAGCTCGAACGAAACGCGGGTGCGCGTGGAGGCCTCGGCGAAGAAGAGGATCACCGTGCGCCCGCGGAGCGCCGGCGTGCGGCGGATCGGACGGCCGAGGACCTCGACCATGGCGGTCGTCGTGTCGAGCACGTGCTCGATCTCGTCGCGCGACCAGTCGTCGGTCGCGAGCACGTGGCGCCGCTGCCAGGTCATACGGCTACCGCGGCGGGGACGAGCTCGACCTCGTCCTTGCCGCCCGTCTCGACGAGCTGCACCCGCACGTCGTCGCCGATCGCGGTCGGAAGGTTCTTCCCCACGAAGTCGGCGCGGATCGGCAGCTCGCGATGGCCACGATCGACGAGCACCGCGAGCCGGATGGCGCGCGGCCTGCCGTAGTCGACCAGGGCGTCCATCGCGGCGCGGATCGTGCGGCCGGTGAACAGGACGTCGTCGACGAGAACGACGATCCGATCATCGACCGAGAAGGGGATCACCGATTCACGGACCACCGGCGCGTGACCGATGCGGGTCAGATCGTCGCGGTAGAGCGTGATGTCCAGAGAGCCGAGCGGAAGGTCCACGCCCTCATTGCGACGGATCGCCTCGTGGAGCCGCGTGGCGATGAGATCGCCGCGCGCGCGGATACCCACGAGCGAGAGGGCGGGAAGATCACGGTCCCGTTCGACGATCTCGTGCGCGATGCGGGCGATGGCTCGCCGGACGTCGTCGGGCGCGAGGATGATCGGCAGCTGCGTGCTCCCTTGCCGGCCTCGCAGGACCGGTCGTTAAAGGTCGACGCGTGTACCGTCAGTATATGCGTCCCCTCATCGCGATCCTGGCCGTAGCGGCGCTTGCCGCGATCGCGACGGTCGCGACCACGGCCCGCCCGGGCTCCGGCGCGCTGTCGATGTTCGCCAGCCCGACCCCGCGGGTGTGGGAGTGGCCGGCGGCCGCCCCGACCGAGCGAGCCGCGCGCTCGCATCCACAGCTGCTCTCGGGATTCATGATCCCGATCGGCGGAACGGATGTCCCCGGGGACGAGCTGTACCTCCCGAACTCGCCACGCGACTACCGCGCCGGGTATCACGAGGGCATCGACTTCCCCGCGAAAGCCGGTACGACCGTGCTCGCAGCGAAGGCCGGGACGATCGTGCGGATCGACAGCGCGTTCACCGATTGGAGCGTCGCCGAGGAGCAGGCGGCGTTCGATGCGGCGATCGCAGTCGGGTACACGCCGCCGGCGACGCTCGACCGAATCCGCGGCCGCCAGGTGTGGATCGACCACGGCGGTGAGATCGTGACGCGGTATGCGCATCTCTCCGCGGTCGCGCCACTGCGCGTCGGTGACGTCGTGACGCAGGGGCAGGTCATCGCAGCGGTGGGGAGCTCGGGGTATCCGGAAGGCGGGCCGCACCTCCACTTCGAGATCCGCGTCGGCGAGGACTTCTACGGCGACGGGCTGCCGCTCCTGCAGCTGCGGTACGCGATCGCCGCGGCGTTCCGCTGACCGGCAGCCTGCCTAGGGAAGGACGGCCTCGAGGACGAACGCCTGGACCTCCTCGGACTTGCCCTTCACGCTGAAGAGGCCGAGCGGTCTGACTCGCGCGAGATCGCGGACGAGGGCGTAGGTCGAGGATGAGATGACGACCTGCCCCGCCTGAGCGCCCGTTTGCAGACGCGCGGCGAGGTTCACGGTGTCGCCGTGGGCGACGAAATTGCGGAACTCCTCGCTGCCGACATTGCCGACGAGCGCTGCGCCGCTCGCGACGCCGACGCGGAAGCGCGGAAGCGCGGCATCGTCGCGGACGATCGCCTCGATCGCTGCTTGCATCGCGAGGGCCGTACGGGCCGCTGCGAGGGCGTGGCGCGGCTGCTCGAGAGGCGCGTTGAAGACCGCGACGATCGCATCGCCTGCGAACTGGATGATCGTTCCGCCGTTCGCGAAGATCACCGGAACGACAGCGCTGAAGTACCGGTTCAGCACGCGCACGGTCTCGGCTGGTGGATGCGACTCGGTGAACGGAGTGAACCCTTGCAGGTCGGCGAAGAGCGCCGTGATGTCGCGGTTCTCGCCGCCCAGACGCGCCTGTTCCGGGTCCTTGAGCAGGGCACGAGCGATCTGCGGCGACAGGTACTGGCCGAACAGACGGCGCATGACCTCCAACGCATGGTCACGCTCTCGGACGGACGCATAGAGAGCGAGGAAGACGACGAGCGAGACGCCCACGAGATTCAAGATGAAAAATGCGAGCACAAGTCCGGGAGGGAGATTGTTCGCGGACCTCACCGATCCGCCGAGGACGCCGGTGAGGACCACCAGCCCGACGTACGCGATGTACCACCGCACCGCCTCGCGCGGCGTGGCGAATGCCAGAGCTCCGAGCGGGGCGACGAACGCCCACGCGACGACGACGCTCGACGGAACGAAACCGCCCAGAACGACCATCAGGGCGAACGGGAGGATGAGCATCACGGTGAGCTGCGTGAACCTGAACCAGTCGTAGCGGCGCGTGATCGCGAACATGACGACGCTGCCCAGCGAGATGACGGTGTAGGTCAGCGGGATCGCGCCGCCGAGCGCCTCGCCGAACGCGACATAGAGAAGACCCCAGAAGGCGGCGAGCGTGGCGATGAGGAGCGCGATGCCGACGAGGATCGCCTTGCGCAGACGAGCCTCGTCGCTGTC
>DATCPY010000191.1:0-4478 GCA_036569845.1 Candidatus Limnocylindria bacterium
AAGACAGGGTCGGAGTGGTCGTTTCGGCGGTCATGGAAGGGTTCAGTCTAGCCCGAGGTCCTTCACGAGCTGGTCCGCGATGAGGGCACCGACCTCGTTGCGCTTGCTGCCGAAGAAGTGATCGACGCCCTTCACCTCCACGATCCGAGCGCGCGGATACGCGGCGCGCAGCTCGGCGGCGCTGCCGTACTGATCGAGCTCGGCCGCGACGATGAATGTGCCGTCAGGCACGGGCGGCAGCTCCTGCGGCTGGAACGCCGCCGAGCGGAGCGGGACGCCGGCGAGCGCGACGGCGTCGGCGTGACCGCCGCGCGCGAGCCAGCGCAGCGTCGTGGCCGCGCCGAAGCTGAACCCCGACAGCGCGAGTGGAAGACCGGGAGCGATCGTGCGCGCCTCCGCGATCGCGAGATCGAGATCCTCGACCTCCGCGATGCCGCCCGTCCACTCCCCCACGCTCTCGCCGACGCCGCGGAAGTTGAACCGCAGCGCGTACAGACCGGCAGTCGCGATCGCGCGGGCGATGCCCGCGACGAGCGGGTTGCGCATGGTCCCGCCGTGCGTCGGTAATGGGTGGCTCACCACTGCGATGCCGCGCGGATCGCCATCGGGGATGCGCAATGTGGCCTCGAGCCGGCCTGCGACGTTACGTGGCTCTTCTCTCATCGCGGGCTCGTCACTCTCAAGAGTGAGGAGTGTCGCAGGTCGAGTGTCACAATGCGGGATGGTGAGTGGACTGCGCCCGCTGGGGCGCGCGTTGCTGTTCGGCATCCTGCTCGCGGCCTGCGCGACCGGTCGCGGGAGCGCAGGCGGCGTGACCGGCGGCGACGCGCCCGTGCTCGTCGACACGGTGATCCAGTCCGGGCTCTCGGTCCCCTGGGACATCGCGTTCTCGCCCGATGGCCGGATGTTCATGACCGAGCGCATGGGCAACATCGTGATGTTCGAGAGCGCGAAGCCCAACGCGAAGCGCATCGGCTTCATGAAGGTCCCAGATATCCAGTCGATGGGCGAAGCCGGGCTCATGGGCATCACCCTCGACCCGGATTTCGGAACGAATGCCTTCCTCTACGTCTGCGCATCGCGGATGGACAACGGTGAGTGGCGCAACCAGATCCTCCGCTACAAGACCGGCACCGACTCGATGACCTTCGATGGGTACGTCATCCGCGCGGGCCCGCTGGCCGCGTCGATCCACGATGGCTGCCGGTTGTCTTTCGGCCCGGATGGCAAGCTGTGGGCGACGATGGGCGAGAACGGGAACGGCCGGCTCGCGCAGGACCCGAACTCGCTGAACGGGAAGATCCTCCGCATGAACGGAGATGGCAGTGTCCCGACCGATAATCCAATGCTCCCCGGCGCGACCGCTCGTACATTCGCGTACTCGATGGGTCACCGCAACCCGCAGGGGCTCGCCTTCCAACCGCAGACCGGCGTGCTCTTCGAGATCGAGCACGGCGCGACGACGAACGATGAGATCAACATCCTGGTCGCTGGGAAGAACTACGGCTGGCCCGATCAGGAGGGGATGGGCGGGATGACCCGCGGCTTCGCCGATCCGATCTGGACGTCAGGCGCCGTCACCTACGCGACGAGCGGCGCCGCATTCGTCACCGGGGACGGCTGGGGCGCGTGGTCCGGCTCACTCTTCGTCGCCACTCTCAAGGAGCAGGACCTGCGGCGCTTCGCGGTGAACGGAACATCGGTGGTGCCGAAGGAGGTCCTGTACGACCAGAAATACGGCCGGCTGCGGTCCGTCGTGACGGGCCCCGACGGCGCGCTGTACGTGACCACGAGCAACGGCTCGGGTGATCGCATCGTGCGCATTGCGCCGCAATAGCACGTCAGGACCGGCGCCGGCGTTTACCGAACATTGACCCCGCCGGGTCGCCCGCTCGCTCAGCATCCTGGTGCGTTGGGGGACACCGAGACCGCGCGGGCCGAAGCGCTGCGGGCCCAAGCGGCGTATCGCGATCGCGTCCGCGCGGCGAGCTTCGCCATCGTCTTCGGACTGGCGGCCGTGCTCGGGGTGAGCGCGGTGCTGCCCACCACGCGTTCAGCCGATCAGGCCGGACTCCTCGTGACCGCGGGCCTCGTGCTGATCGCCGGCGTCGTCTGGTTCGGCCTCGTGCCGCGGCGCGCGTTCGCGCAGGGCCGCATGTTCATCGCCGCCGCCATCGCCCAGGGCGTGATGACGATCATGCTCGGGCTGACCGGTGGGCCGCCGTCGCTGTACTTTCCCTATTACCTGCTCCCGATCCTCGTGTTGATCCTGTCAGGCAGCTGGCGGCAGGCCGCGGTCCTCGGGACGCTCGCCGCGGCAGCGGTGATCGGGCTTGCACTGTCGGTGCCGTTCACGGACCTGATCAGGGATGTCACCGTCACGCGGCTCTTCCAGGTCGTCACGGTCACATTCTTCGCGGCCGCGACGGCGCGGGCGACGGGCGAGACCCGTCGCATGCTCGCGGCGCGCACCGCGGCACTCGCGACCGAGCGAGATGACGCGTTCCAGATGGCGGTGACCGACGAGCTCACCGGTCTGTACAACCGCCACTACATGCACGACGAGCTTCGACGCATGAGTGCCCACGCGGCCCGCCGCGACCGGCCGTTCGCGATCGTGTCCCTCGACGTGGACGGGCTGAAGTCCGTGAACGACGCACGCGGTCATCAGGCGGGCGACGCGCTGCTGCGCGGGATCGCCGATGCGCTTCGCGCCGTCCTGCGCAGCGAGGACATCGCGGTGCGGACCGGCGGCGACGAATTCGTCATCCTGCTCCCCGACGCGGATCGCGGCGAAGCGGTCAAGGTCGCCTATCGGATCCGGCAGCGCGTCGCGGCGCTCGGTGACCACGGCAGCGGCGTCAGCAGCGGGATCGCGGTATGGCGGCGTGGCAGCGACCCCGATGACGCGCTCCGTCAGGCGGACGAGGAGCTCTATCGCTCGAAGGCGACGCGGGCCGCGGCGATCTCCGGCTAGCGCTAGGGCGCTTGGCCGGTGTTCGTCAGAACGGTGGTCGATGTCACGGTCCTGACGCCGTCACTCACGCTGACCGAGTAGGTCCCAGACGATGGCCAGCCGTTCGCGACCGGGGCATACCCAAAACTGACGCCGAATGTGTTCGTAATGCGAGTCGACGTGAAGGGAACATACCCGGCTGCAGAGACCGTGGCGGTCAATGTCGTAGCCGGAGCGAAACCGTAGGCGACGTACGTAACGCCAGGACCGGCCAGCGTGTCATTGGCGAACGCGACCCCCGGGTAGGTCGCGACCGTCGATCTCAGACGCGCTGGGAGAGCCGCCGCGAACGCATCAGGGGTCTTCCCCGTGACGGCCTGGAACGCGGCATCGAACGTTGTGCCGACTCGCATGAGTTCCATGATCGTCACCGTGCCCCGGGTACCGACGTCCTGACGCACGAACCTCGCGGCCTCCGCCGCCTCGTAGTACTCGAACCAGGACAGCGGCTCCAGCCTCTTGTTCCATATCGCCTGCGATACCAGGTCGCCAAGTGGCAGGAGCCCGCTGGGCGATGCGGCCGCTGCAGATGCTGCCGTGTAATGGTCGAGAGTGGCGGACCACGCTGAGCCGGTGACCCCGAACTCCTCGAGCCGAGCGTTGCCCTCGTTGAACCAAGCGGGTACTGCGGCCGCTCCGGCGAGCTGCGCGATCAGCATGTGGGCCAGCTCATGCCTCGACGTGGTCAGCGGCGTGGTGGTGCCGAACGCGAACCAGTTCAAGAAGATGCTTCCGACCGTCGGATCAAAGAAGCCGCCTTCGTTCTTCGCGAGGAAGATCGCGTCCTCGGTGTTCATGTGCGCGATCGTCAGGTTCCCGACGTTCGCTGAAGGCTCGGAGCCGAACGCGTACAGCACGGGACGACCAAGGAACGAGCGCCCGAAGTCGGACTCGACCCTCGCGACATCGCTGTCGACGGCGGCCGCCAGCCGGGTCGCGTCAGCGCTCGAGATGGTCGTCTCGACATACAGGTCGGCCCGAGCTGCGGCTGCGACATTGAAGTTGAGCCCGCCGATCGTGACCGGAGGCTGCGTGCCATCCGGGTTGAGGACGACGACGTTCCAAAAGACGCCGTAGTCCTCCATCCACTGGGCGCCTTCGATGAGCGGCCGGAGAGCGAGGCTGTAGCGTCCGGGGGTCAGCGGAGCGCGAACGTTGAATTGGAACCACGCGACCTGTCCTGGCGCGACGTACGACGCCGGCTGAACAGCGAGGCGGTTGGAGTTCGGCCACCCCGTCGCCGGCGAACCATTTGTCCCGTCGCCGCCGAGGACGCTCGGACGATCCTGTCCGGGCGATGGATTCCACGTTCCGAGGTAGGCGGTCTCGCCGGCGCGCCCGAGGACCCAGCCCCGGCTGCCAGTGTTGTAGTAGGCGACCGTGGCCGTCGCGCCGTCGCCGGGACAGAGCGTCATGTACCCGGACTGCCCATACCAGGCGGCGTGGAACCCGGGAACGCCGG
>DATCPY010000192.1:0-5015 GCA_036569845.1 Candidatus Limnocylindria bacterium
GTCGTCGTCGGCATGGTCGGGAGCGATATCGCGCGCGAGTACACGGCGATGGGCGACGCGGTGAACATCGCCGCGCGGATGCAGGCCGCAGCACCGCCCGGCGGCGTGATGATCACCGCGGCGACGCACCGGTTCGTCGCGCCGCTCGTCGAGGCCACCGACGCCGGCCGGCTCGAGCTCAAGGGCAAGGCCGAGGCGGTGCACGGCTACCAGATCACCGCGTTACGGAGCGGCGCCGTGAGTGCTCGCGGCCTCGGCGAGGACGTGCACTCGACGATGATCGGCCGCGACGCCGAGCTCGCACGCCTGAAGGCCGCGTTCGCGATCGTGCGCGCGCGGCAAGGTCGCGTGGCCTCGATCCTCGGCGAGCCGGGCATCGGCAAGAGCCGGCTCCTCGCCGAGCTGCGCGCATCCGTGACCGCGACCGAACCGAAGGCGACGTGGCTCGAGGCCCGCTGCCTGTCATACGGGCGCGGCATGCCGTACCACCTCGCCGCCGATCTCGTGCGCTCCGCGATCGGCGTCGCGCCGACGGCGGACGAGCCCGAGGTGCGCGCGGCGCTCGAGCGGCGGTGCCGCGAGCTCTTTGGCGAGGCCTGGGCCGACACGTACACCTACCTCGGTCACCTGCTCTCGGTCCGGCTCGACCCTGAGCTGCGCGCGCGCATCGCGGCGCTGGAGATCGAGACCGTCAAGCGATACACCTCGTCGATCGTCAATCTCGTCCGCGCCCTCGCGGCGCGCGGACCGCTGGTCATGGCGCTCGAGGATCTCCACTGGGCCGATGCGCCCTCGATCGACGTGCTGCTCCAGCTCGTGCCCGTCGCCAACGAGCTCCCGCTCCTCATCATCGCGACGTCGCGGCTCGACCGCGAGAGCGAAGGCTGGCGCCTGATCGCGGGCGTACGCGATCTGTTCGGTGACGCGCTCATCGAGATCAAGCTGGATCCGCTCTCGGCCGACGAATCGCGGACCCTCGTGGCGAACCTCCTGCACATCGAGTCGCTACCCGCGCAGACGCGCGACCATATCCTCGCGAAGGCCGAGGGCAACCCGTTCTTCGTCGAGGAGGTGATCCGGATGCTCATCGACCGCGGCGCGATCGAGCGGCGCGACGAACGCTGGGTCGCCACGGCTCGCGTCGCCGACGTGGAGATCCCCGACACGCTGCAGGGCTTGCTCCTGGCGCGCATCGACCAGCTGCCGCCGGAGAGCAAACGCACGTTGCGCGTCGCGGCCGTGATCGGGCGCCAGTTCGGCGTCGCGATGCTCGAGCGACTCCTCGAGGCGAAGGCCGAATGACCGCCCGGAACGAGCTCAACACCCTCGAGGCAAGCGGGCTCGTGCAGGTCGCCACGCTCGAGCCCGAGCTCGAATACCTGTTCCGGCACGCGCTCGTGCAGGACGCGGCGTACAGCTCGCTCCTTAAGCAGGATCGCCGAACGCTGCACAAGCTCGCGGCCGACACGCTACTCACCCTCTATCCCGAGCGCACCCGCGAGCTCGCATCCGTCATCGCCCTGCACTTCGAACGCGCGGGGGACGCCGCGGCCGCGGCCGAGCACCTCGTCATCGCCGGCGAGCACGCCCTCGAGCGCTTCGCACACCGCGAGGCGCTGGTGTTCTTCGACCGCGCCGACGCCGCGCTCGGGCCGGACGACAAGCGGTCCGCCCTGCGGCTGCGCTCGGCGCTCGGCGGGGCGCGGGCCGGTTGGACATCGACGGGCCCCGACCTCGCGATCGGCCGGCTCGAGCGCGCGATCGCCGTCGGCGAAGAGGGAGCCGACCCAAGGCTGCTGAGCGACATCTACTTCTGGATCGCATTCCTCCGGCGCAGCCGCGGCGAGCGGCCCGACACCAGCTCCCAGCTGAAGCGCGCGGGCGATCGCGCGGCCGAGATCGGCGTCGCGCTCGGGGACCCGGTCGCCCAGGCCATCCCGACCGCATTCCAGGCCGCGGGGATGATCTTCACGGGCGAGCTTCGCGACGGCGCGCTTCAGCTCGAGGGGGCGCTCGACCTCATGGCCGACAAGGTGGATCCGTTCTCTGCGGCCATCCTCACCGGACTCCTGACGATGGCCAATGCCCGGCTCGGCGATTTCGCCGCGGCCGAGCGGGCGCTCGCACGCGCCGAGCGGCTCGCGCTGAACGGCGACCCGATCGCGGCAGTCGACGTGGACATCGCCCGATCCGGTCTGCTCCTCGAGCGCGGGGACACCGTCGCAAGCGGAGCCATCGCCTCAAAGTGCGCCGCCGACGCCGAGGCACTGGGCGCGATGGCCTGCGGAGTCAGCGCGAACATCCTCGCCGGCGCGGCGTATCTCATGCGCAATGATGTCGCCGGCGCCAAGCCGCCCCTCGAGCGGGGCGAAGAGCTGTCGCACGTCTCGAGCATGGGTCCGTTCCAAACGCTCGCCGAGGGGATGCTCGGCTCGGTGCGGGCGCGGCTCGGCGACATGCCCGCCGGCGTCGCGGGCTGGAAGCTCGCGCTCGATCGCGCACACGAGATGCGCGACACGTACGGCGAGGCGATCACCCTGTGGCAGCGCGCACGGACCCACACCAACGCGACGCCGCCGGACCACGCTGTGGCGCTCACGGACCTCGACACCGCAACCGCGCTGGTCGAAACGATGGGCGCGCGCCCGTCGATCGCGCGCGTCCTTCGCGATCGAGCGCAAACGCTCCGGGCGCTTGGTCGCACCGCGGATGCGGACGCCGACGACAAGCGGTCGCAAGCCATCGGAACGGAGCTCGGGTTAAAGGACTTCGCGCCGTAAACCCGTCCGCGGACGCACCGCGCATCTTCAGCGGCATCGGGCGCACGTACGATCGGGTCGCCACGGTCCTGTCGCTTGGCCAGGATCCCCGGTGGCGCCGCGCGCTGGTCGCGTCGGTGGATGCGAGACCGGGCCAGCTCGTGCTCGACGTCGCGACAGGGACCGGCCTTGTGGCGCGCGCGCTCCGCGAGCGATACGCCTGCCGGGTCGTCGGCCTGGACCAGAGTCCCGACATGCTCGCCGCGGCCCGCGATCGCGATGGCCTCTTCGCCGGACTCGTGCGCGCTCGCGCGGAACGACTGCCGTTCCGCGACGCGTCATTCGACCACGTGACGTTCACCTACCTCCTGCGCTACGTCGACGACCCTGCAGCGACGCTCCGTGAGCTCGCGCGCGTGCTGCGCCCTGGCGGGCGCCTGGCGACACTCGAGTTCGGCGTGCCGGGGGGACCCGCGTATCCGCTCTGGTGGCTGTACACGCGCGTCGGGCTGCCGCTGGCCGGCTGGGTCGTGTCGGCGCGCTGGCGTGCGGTCGGCGCGTTCCTCGGCCCGAGCATCGAGAGCTTCTATGGGCGCCATCCGCAGGAACGGGTCGACCGATATTGGCGCGACGCGGGGCTCACTGACCTCCAGGTGCGCCGGATGAGCCTCGGCGGCGGCACCGTGATGAGCGCGACCCGGGCCGCGGTCACCTCGAGTGCGGCCGACGCGCCGCCGCTCGGCGCGGCGTTCTACGCGCTGCGGCCCGGGGGCTGGCGTGATTACTGGACGCTCCTCCATCCGCCGTACACGCTCTGGCTCCTGGCGAATGCGCTTGTCGGCGCGGCGGTCGCGCCCGCGCCGGATCCGCGCATCGTCGCGGGCGGGCTCCTTGCGTTCGGCCTCGCCGTCGGCGTCTCCGCGCACTCCTTCGACGAGCTTCGCGGGCGGCCACTCGGAACACGGATCCCGTCGCGCGTGCTCTACGCGCTCGGCACCATCGCCCTCACCGGCGCGATCGCCCTCGGGGTCATCGCGCTCCCGCTCGTCGGCGCCGGCCTGCTCGCGTTCGTCGTCGTCGGTGCGGTCCTCGTCATCGGGTACGCGTTCGAGGCGCCGCTGATCCACACGGATCTGGGGTTCGCCCTCGCCTGGGGCGCGTTCCCCGCGCTGACGCTGGCATACGCGACCGGCGCCGGGGCGGTCCCCGCCGCGACCGTCGCCGCGGGCGCGGCGTTCCTCAGCCTCGCGCAGCGCCGCCTCTCGACGCGCGTGCGCAGCATTCGCCGGAAGGCCACGAGCGTCGCCGGCGAGATCCGCTACCGCGACGGCTCGCGTGAGCCGATCGACGCGCGGTCGCTCATCGCCGCACCGGAGGCGGGACTCCGCTTGCTGTGGCCGGCGGTCGCGCTGCTCGCACTCGGTGTCGTGCTCTCCCGCTGGCTGTGAGCGGAGTCCCTAGCGCGGGGTGATGCGCGGGATGAGCATCGGGACCCGCTGCGCGTACGCGTCGTACGCCGGTCCGAGGCTCGCGCGCAGGAGGCGCTCCTCCGCCGCGGCGCGCAGGTACAGCGCCGGGAACGTGACGAGCACGGTGCCGGCGATGAGCGGCAGGTTGCCAGTGGCCAGGCACGCGCCGATGAAATGGAGCGCGATCCCGAGATACACCGGGTGGCGGACGATGCGGTACGGGCCGGTATCGATGATCTCGTGGCCACCGTGGACCTCGACGTCGAGGTCGAAGTGCGCGCCGAGCGTCTGCGCGGACCAGAACGAGAACGCCGGGCCGGCGACGACGAGCGCGAGACCAAGCCACCGCAGCGCATCGGGCAGGTCGAGCTCGGGCCCCAGGCGCACGCCGATCACGACGTATGGCACGAAGATGAAGAACGGAAGCCAGCGCGCGAAGCCGCTCGCGCGCGCGACGCTCTGACGGCCGCGGTCGAGCGCGCGGCGGCGGATCGCGCTCGCGAGATAGAGATACGTGAACATGCTCCCGGCCGCGATGAACGTCACGAGCGCGTGCGGCACGTTCACCGCTTGATGCGCGCGAGGGCGTTGCGGCCGATCCAGGGCGGCTTCTGGTCCAGCGTCCGGGGGTAGAGATCGCGCTTCACCCGGAAGCCCGTGAAGCAGCCGAGCTCGGGGTCCAGCTCGTACTCCGCCTCGGTCAGCTGGTCGAAGAGGTCGCCGCTGCGGACCGCATCGAGCGCCGGAGCTGACTCGTCGGCGACGTCGGCCGGGCGCTGCACCAGAT
>DATCPY010000193.1:0-15992 GCA_036569845.1 Candidatus Limnocylindria bacterium
TTCGCCTGGGCAGAGGCGTGGCTGATGAACACGCGCAGCGCCGCCGACGCCCAGGGAGACCCGACCGTAGTCGGAACGACAATTGCCACTTGCCCCTGAGCCTAATTCGCGGTGAACCAGAACCGTCGTCTCGTACTTCGAGCGCGCGGACGCGCAGCCGCCGAAGGTGCTGGAGTTCCGCCGCCGCGGGATAGGCGCGTCTGCGGGGCTGGGGCGCTCAGTCCGTAGGTTCTGGCGCGTGGCCGACAAACTCGGCGATCCGGGTGTACGTGATCAACTGGTCGAGCGTCGTGAGCGTGAATGTCTTGCCCTTGGTCGCCGTGAGGATCCGCTGCATGTCCTTCGCGCGCTCGCCGAAGCCGCGGCCGTCGATGCAGGCCACGAGCTCGACCGGCGGCCGCTTCGTCTTGGCCGAGCCAACACGTTTTCCGCGAGGCTCGATCGCGCGACTAGGTGAATCGCGCGTATCTAAGTGCCGAGATGATGCGTGCACCGGCACCGCCCTGTCCGGAGCCTGGCTTTCAAGCGTTGGCCCTGCGAGGTTCGGGAGATATGGTGTCCGGCATGGAAGACGCGCCGACGCAGATTGACCGCGCGCTCCGGGCCGAAAGAATGCTCTGGGACTACGAGCGCGACTTCATGCCGCCGGGCCTGGAGATCGTCGAGCGCGGCGAGCTGCTGATGTGGCGGCGCGCGAGCGGTCCCGCGAGCGAGCAGCGCTGGGCGAACCGGGTGGCATTCGTCCGCACGACCGCCTCCGAGTTGGACCGCCTGATCGATGAAGCGTTCTCGTTCTTCGGACCACTCCCGTTCACCTGGGTTGTCGGTCCGTCCAGCCACCCGACCGACCTCGCCAATCGGCTGCGCGAGCGCGGCCTGACCGATGTGGGCGACGGCGACCTGCTCACCGCGCTGCTGCCGATCTCGGGTCTCCGGACCGCAGCCGACGTGTCGATCGTCGAGGTCGAGGGTGAGGCGCTCGCCCGCGTCGGCCTGCGGCTCGCGCGTCCCGACGCCCCGGCGTCAGAGCTGGACGCGCTCGTGGAGGAACGGCTCTCGTACCTGCGGCATCCCAAGCGTCGCGGAAATTTCCTCGTCGCGCTCGTCGGCGACGAACCCGTTGCGAACGCCGGCTATCGGTACTCGTCGGATGGGGCGACCGTCTACCTCTACGGAGCCGAGACCGTCGAGCGCTTCCGCGGCCGTGGGATCTACCAAGCACTGATCGCGTATCGCGTCGCTGCGGCCCTCGCGCGCGGGTGCCGGTTCGCGGCAATCTGGGCGCGGCGCGACACGTCGCTGCCGATCTTGATGAAGCGCGGGTTCGTCGATCACGGACATCTGCCGCTCTTCGCCCGGCACACGCCATCGACGACGTGACCTGCGGCGTTCTCCTTCTTTGAGGGCCACTGACCGCGCGGGCCCGGCGCTCAGCGACACCCTCCTTACGGCCGGCTGGCTAAACCTTCGGACGGGACCGCAAATCTTGCATGTGCCGGACATGGCCGGTCGCTACTACAGCGTGCAGTTCGCTGATCCGTCCAACAACACTAATTTTGCCTACGTCGGCAAACGCACCACGGGAACCGATGCCGGCGACTACCTCATCGTGGGTCCCGGCTGGAATGGAGCCGTGCCCCGGGGAGTGGCACAGATTTCTTCGCCGAACGATTCCGTGCTTGTTATCGGGCGGGTGTTCGTTGCGAGCGATAGCGACCTCCCGACCGCTGACGCGCTTTCGAAGCAGATTCAGCTCGTCACACCCACGATTCGGCAACCCAGCCAGTAACCTTCGCTGCCGCGCATCGTGGCGATTGCGCTCTGCGACCTTCTACCGCGCAGCCACGCTCAGATGTGATAACAGTGGCCGATGGTTACCGCGTCGCGGGTCGCGGCGAGGGTCGCGAAAACGGCCATGTCGGCTCGTCCAGTCCGAGTTGAATCTGAGTCCGGCCATCCAAGATGCGTTCGCATCCCTCGGAGCGACAGGCCGCTCGTTCGATGTCGACGCCTCGGTCGCTCGTGTCATCGCGGAGTACGACAACCGCCACCCTTGGTACTCGTGCCTGTTCGACAAGCGGTAGCGCGCGAACGCACGGGCTGCGCGGGTCGGTTCGCGCGGCCTAGACTCTTGCGAATGCAGGTCACGAGCGGCGAGCGGCGATCGCGGACGGTCTTGTACAACCGCTGGATTCGGTGGCCCCTACGGGACGGCTCATGGTCGGATGCGCACTACTGGCGGTGGTCCGATGAACGGCCCCGGTGCAACGCCGAGGTTCGTGAGGGCGCTCAGTCCAGCGGCGTGATGGGCCTCGCGATCCAGGCGCCGCCTGACTCAAAGTTGTGCCCCGAGTGCGGACGGTTGCTCCGCCGGGCCCTGCAGGGCTCCTAGACGGTCTGCTGAATCGCCGGTTCTCGGCGATTGGTCGAGCCTTAGCCAACACGTGGTGGCGCGGTCGCTGCCAATCGACATCGTCCTTCTCTCGCCGAGCAAAGACGCGGCCGACCCAACCTCAATTCACCGGCCGGTTGAATCGCCTACACGTTCGGCGGTCCCGGTGCCGTGATTGTGAAGGCACCCTGGGTGTCTTGACGCCGACAGATTGAACGGGCATAGCTGTACTCGATGGAACGGCTTAGCGAACGCTTCATGTCGCGTTACGAGGACGGGGACCTCGCGATCTGGGTTTGCCCAGCGGATCACGAAGTACGGGAATTCCCTCTGGACGGACCGGAGCCGGACCGCACCGTCTGTAGCGAGTGTGGCAAGGATTACGTGCAACGTTGTCCGAATAGTGGATGCCCATCCCGCGCATATCACTGGACCGATCACCCCACCAAGTTTCACAAGTGCCGGGAGCCGATTCCCTGGTCTTGGTGGCACGATCAACGAGCAGGCGAATGGCCGGAACACCGGTCGAAGCTCCTCGGGACCCGCAAACTGTCTGACGCCGAGAAGCTGATCAAATCGCGCACGTCAGCGAGCCCTAGCGGCCTGAGCTATCAGGAGCGGCAGGACTTGATCGCCCCACCCAGTGAACGCACGCCGATTTCATCGAACGTCGCCTCGGAGACGAGCACGCGAGACAGTCCTGCGCGGGCCCAGCAGGATGACGCACGTCAGACCTGGGACGGCTTGGAGAGGAAACCCCAGACCTGGGACGAGTTGGAAAGGAAATCGCGCATTGACGCACCGATCAGCGTCGCTCGAAAGCGAGTGAGGCTTGCCGGGCTTGGGCGCGGCCTAAGCCACCTTGGAACATTCACCTATGCGGTTCTCGTCGTTGTTGTGGGCGGCCTAATCCTGCTCGGCATTGGAATCTTGCTCTATAGCCAAGGGGTGCGCTCTCTGTAGCTCGCTTCCAGCAGCCTCGACTAGGCACGAGAATGTCAGAGCGCTGTCCTCGACCGCCCCGAGTAGTTACATCGCATTTCTGCGTTCGCCGGTCGCGCACGGTGGTCGGGCCAACATTTTGGGGTGGGTCACGCGGTCATTACCGGACGGTTACTTGCCATCCCGACCGCTGTCCGCGTAACTGCATGTTGATTGATGCGTCGCCGGTGAGGTCGCCGATTACCGGAGGTCGTTTCAATTGGGAGATGAGACTGAAGTCGAATCCGTCAACGCCGAGCGCGCGCGACATCCTGGCGCTCGTCGCGGTGACAACTCACAAAGACTGGCGGTCCCGACCGGATTCGAACCGGCGATCTCGTCCTTGACAGGGACGTATGCTAGGCCGCTGCACCACGGGACCGTGCCGGAAATACGGGCTTTTTCGCCCGCACTCCCCTGTGCAACATCCATTCTGCCACCTCTGGACCGCGCGGACATGAAGAGGCGGCGAGTGCGCTTCCTTTCACTCGCCGCCCCTGCCGGTGTGGCCAACGTTGAACCCGCGGGCTAGCTCGCCAGCGCCTGTTGGCGCATCGATCTCGTCACCTCGGCGGTGATGCGGCTCGTCCGCGCCAAGCCCGAGAGCGTGAAGTCGAGACCCGCTTCCCTCAGCTCGTCGTAGCCGAGGCCCTTGTAGAGGCGATTCCCGGCCACGTAGCACATCTCGTCATAGAGCTGGGGCCATTCGACGGAGCGACGCTGGAAGCAGAACGCGATGAACTCGATGGCGAGTGCCGCGATCCGCTCCTCCGCCACTTGGTGTCCCTTCCTTCGACGCGACTTGCGCATCATCGGCACCGGCTTGCGTGCCAACAAGGTCCTTTGTCCACGAACGCGTCCACACCTTCATCCACAGCGCGACACGCTCACCGTCCACAGTCCGTCCACAGATTTCACCCATCTCATCTGGGGCGGCGGTCGGAAAGGCGCCGGCGCCCGTTCGCCTCGCGCGCGCTCGCGCGATCGAGGGCGTCGTCGCCGAACTTCGAGCGGACCGCATCGAGCGCGGCGTTGAGGCGCGACACGCGGGCCCCGGTGAAGAGATCGAGCTGCTCCCCGCCCACGAGCCCGCTCAACGTCACGCCGACGAGCCGCACCGGGCTGACCCGGCCGGCGTCGCGGTCAGCCGCGAGCGCATCGCGCAGCAACGCGCGGGCCGTCTCGTAGATCCGCAGGTCGTCGGACGTCGGCTCGGCGAGCGTGCGCTGGCGGGTCCGCGTTTCGAATGGCGCGACGCGCAGCTGCAGGGTCACCGTGCGGCCGCGGAGCTCGTGCTTCCGCAGGCGTCGGCCCACGCCCTCGGACAGGCGGAGCAGGGTGGACTCGATCTGGGCCCGGTCGAGCGTGTCCCGGTCGAAGGTGTGGGCATGGCCGATGGATTTCGGGTCGCCGGGATCCGCGACGACCTCGCGATCGTCGTCGATGCCCTTCGCGCGCTGCACGATCGTCGCGCCGTGCTCGCCGAGGCGCGCTGCGAGCAGCGCGGGATCGGCGTTCGCCAGGTCGCCGATCGTGCGCATGCCGAGGTCCTCGAGCACCTGCTGGGTCTTCGGGCCGACGCCCCAGAGCCGCTTCAGTGGCAGCGGTGCGAGGAACGCGGCCTCGCCGCCGCGCGGGACAACGACGAACCCGTCAGGTTTGCGCAGGTCCGACGCGACCTTCGCGCACAGCTTGTTCGACGCCATGCCGACCGACAGCACGAGGCCGACCTCCTCGTGCACCGCGCGCTTCAGGTCGCGCGCGCAGGCCTCGGCGCCGCCGAACAGGTGCGCTGTCCCAGTCACATCGAGGAACGCCTCGTCGAGCGAGATCGGCTCGACGAGTGGCGTGCGCTCGGCGAAGAGCGCCATGACCGCGTCCGACGCGACCTCGTACGCCGCGAAGTTGCCCGGGACGAAGATTCCCTGCGGGCAGAGCTTTCCCGCCTGCCGCAGCGGCATCGCCGAATGCACTCCGAACGTCCGGGCTTCGTACGACGCCGCGCTCACGACCCCGCGCTCGTTCGGTCCGCCACCGACGATGACCGGCTTGCCGCGGTAGTCGGGGTGGTCGCGTTGCTCGACCGACGCGTAGAACGCGTCGAGGTCGCAGTGCAGGATCGTGCGCTCGGTCACCCGATGGCCACGCGGTGGGCCTTCGAGGTCGGAGCCACGAATCGCGCGAGCCGCTCGCCCTCTTCGACCAATGCCTGGCGGTCGGCCTTCGCGAGCCGGCCGAAGGGCGTGACGGTGAGCGCTGCCGCTGCCGGTTTCGCGGCCACCGCCCAGGTGCCCGCGACCATGCCGTCCACGAGGATCGTCTGCGCGACATCCCCGTTCTTCGCGATGACGGTCTTGCGGTGCGCCTCGGAGAGGATCCGCACGCGCTCGGGCGCCGCATACGCGAGGAGCGTGCTGTCCCACTTGGGGAGATACCGGATCGGAGCGGCGCTGTCCGCCGGCGGCAGCGGCGCGCCCTTCACGTCGTACAGCTTCCGGCCGCGCTGATCGATGAACACGCGGATCTTTGGCCCGAGCTGATCGAGGGCCGCGCGGATCGCAGGCGTGCGGATCGAGCTCCACGAGGAGATGTCGTCCACCGTCGCCGGACCGAATGCGCCAAGATGCCGCACCACCATCAGGCGCACTGCGGCCTCGAGCTCGGGCTCCCGCGCCGCGCGGATCCAGGCATCGGCGGCGATGAGATCGCCGGCCTTGCGGTGGGACCAGGTGCCGCTGGGCGGCACGTGGACCAGCCAGCCGTGCGACGCAATGAGCCACCAGAGCATCGGGCGTGACAGATCGTCGGTCACGCCCTGCGTCACCAGGAACGCGGCGAGCTCCTCGCGGGTCCGGACGCTGCGCGCGTACGTGATCGTCGCGCGATGGATCGCGTCGGCATCGTCGAGCCGGCGGGCCGCGGGAGCCCAGCGCTCGGGCCGTGATCGCGTCGTCGCGACGGAGAGTGCCGGGTAGTCCTTCGCGCTGACGATGTGGAGCGTGCCGCGCATGAGCGTGGCCTTCACGACTTTGCGATCGGCGAGCGCGCGCTCGAGATCCCGGATCGCGAACGTGGCGAGGCGGGTCCAGAGGCCGACGTATGGGGCGGGGGACCATTGGGCCTGGAGGCCGGCCAGCCGCTCGACCGCGGCGGCCGGCGAGATCGCCGCGCGCGTCAACAGCAACTGGCGGGCGAGGAGCGCGCGGTTCAGCTCACGGTCGGAGAGGACGCGCGGCTCGGCCACGGTCGAAGGCTAGGAGAGTCTCCGGATCACGCCGATGACCTTGCCTTGGATCTTCACGTCCCGGGCGTAGATCGGCTCCATCTCGCTGTTGGCGGGCTGCAGCCGGACGCGGTCGCGCTCCTTATAGAAGCGCTTGAGCGTCGCGGTGTTGTCGTCAAGGATCGCCACGACGATCTCGCCGTCACGTGCGGTGTCCTGCGGCTGGATCACAACGTAGTCGCCGTTGTCGATGTGGTCTTCGATCATTGACTTACCGCGGACGCGGAGCACGAATGTGTCGTGGCGTGGCGCAAGCTCGGACGGCAGGGTCATCGTCTCGGTCCGATCCTCGTAGGCCTCGATCGGCTGGCCAGCCGCGATCTCGCCGATGATCGGCGCGTTCACGAGCTTGGCTCCGTGGCTGCCCGGGAGGGTGAGCGCGCGGGATCGGGTGGCCTGTTTCTGGAGCCGCCCATCCTTCTCGAGCTTCGTCAGGTGGTGATGCACGGCGGAGGTGGAGGCGAGGCCGACGGCCTCGGCGATCTCACGGACGCTTGGCGGGTAGCCGCGCTCGTCGATGGTCTCGCGGATGTAGTCGAGGATCCGTTCGGCGCGCTGCTGGTCTTGTTTGGTCATGGTCCGGACGGTACCGAACGGATGTTCGTTTGTCAATATCCGCCCTAGCATCCGGCCGGAATGGACCCCGCCGCCCTCCGGGACACCCTTGTCGAGTACACGATCCGGACCCTCTGGGCCGCCGTGGTCGTGGTCGTCACGCTGGTGATCGCCCGGGCGGTCCGGTCCGTCACGATGCGCCAGCTCAGCCGCCACCGGGCTCACGGGAACGCCACGATCCTGCTCGGGAACCTGGCCCAGCTCGGCGTGATCGTCCTCGGGGTCCTGATCGTCCTGGCGATCTACACCCAGGGCGCCTTCGGCTGGATCCTCACCTCGTTCAGTGTGGTCGGGATCGTCATCGGCCTGTCGCTTCAGGACATCCTCCGGAACTTCTTCGCCGGCGTCTGGGTCCTGGTGGAGCGGCCCTTCCGGATCGGCGATTCCATCGAGGTCTCGGGGTACACCGGTCTGGTGGAGGAGATCTCGTTCCGCACGACCCAGCTGCGGACCGCGGACGGCCGCCAGGTCATCGTGCCGAACGGCGACTTCATGACGAAGCCGGTCGTCAACCTCACGCGCTTCCCGCTGCGCCGCGGCGTCGTGTTCCTCACGCTCGATGCGGCCGGCGAGCTCTCGACCGACGCCGTGAAGGCCGCGATCGCGTCGGTGGACGCGATCGCGCACGACCCGGCCCCGTCCGTGGAGCTGCGCCGGGTCATGAACGGGAAGGCCCGCTACCAGATCACGTTCTGGGCCCCCGACCACGACGCCGGTGTGGCGGCGGCCGTCGCCGCGATCCGCAAACACTTCCCGGACGGTGAGGTCCATCCCGCGTAGGCGACCACGCGTCGAGACGCGCCGGGGCGCGCCGGGGCGCGGAAGTTGCTCAGCGAAGGGCGATGGCGAACGGTAGATTGGACGTGATCAAAAAGGGGGCGATCCGGATGGGCGACCGCGACAACGATGGTGGGTTCCTCGGCGTCATCGAGGCGATCCTCGCGATCATCGGCGCGCTGACGGTGATGGGTGTGCTTGCCGTCGGGGCCTCCGTCCTCGCATGGGAGATGGAGCTCCGCAAGTCCGAGCAGGAGAACGCGCTGCCGGAGTCGCCGACCGTCCCGACCGCGTAGCCGAGCGTGCGCGTTGTCCTCAAGCAGGAGGTCCGCGGACTCGGCCGGCCCGGTGACGTGAAAGAGGTCGCCGACGGCTACGCCCAGAACTTCCTGCTCCCCAAGGGCCTGGCTATCGAAGCGAGCGCCGGCGAGCTGAAGCGTGTTGCGCAGGAGCGCGCCAGCCTGCAGGCGAAGCAGGATCGCACCCACGGTGACGCAGAAGCGCTCGCGAAGAAGCTCGATGCCGTGACCCTCGTCTTCACCTTGAAGGCCGGCGATCAGGGGAAGACATTCGGCTCGGTCACCACGAAGGAGATCGCCGATGCGCTCAAGCGCGAGCACAAGATCGATGTCGACCCACGAAAGATCCATGCCGAGCCGCTCCGCGCGCTCGGGGTGCACAAGGTGGAGGTCCGTCTGCCGACCGATGTGCGCGCGCACGTGGCCGTCGCGATCGAGCCGGCTTAGGCGACCTCGCGCGTCTCGCCGAGATCGCGGAAGCGCGTGAGCTCGGCCTCGAAGTGCAGATCGATGTCGGCCGTCGGCCCATTGCGATGCTTCGCGAGCTTCAGTCGCATGACGCCATCCTTGCGGTCCTGCTGATCTTTCTGCCACAGGAACATGACGATGTCCGCATCCGCTTCGAGCGCTCCGCTCTCGCGTAGGTCGGACAGCATCGGCTCGGTGCCGCGCGTCTCGATCTGACGCGAGAGCTGTGACACCGCGACGAGCGGCACCTCGAGCTCGCGGGCGATCGCCTTCAACGCTCGCGAGATCTTCGCGACCTCTTGCACCCGGTTGTCGTCATCCCCTTCAGCGCCCTCGATGAGCTGGAGGTAATCGATCACGATGAGATCGAGCTTGCCGCGCTCGGCCTGAAGCCGCCGCGACTTCGCGAGGATGTCCGTGACCGTGAGGCGGGTCGACTCCTCCACGTAGATCTGGGCCTGCTGAAGGCGACCCGAGGCATCGCTGATGGCTTGGAGCTCCGGCAGTGACAGGCGGCCGCGGCGGATGCGGTTGCCGTCGATCTCGGCATTCATCGAGATGAGGCGCTGCACGACCTGCAGCTCGCTCATCTCTAGGGAGAAGATTGCGCACGTCTTTCCGGCGCGCAGGGCGGCGTGTTCGATGAAGCAGAGGGCGAGACTCGTCTTGCCCATGCCCGGCCGTCCGGCGACGAGGATCAGGTCGGATGGCTGCAGGCCGCCGGTCTTCGCGTCCAAGGTCTTCAGACCCGTGGGCACGCCCGATTGCGGGTCGTCGCCGCGCTCTTCGATCTGCGCGATGTAGCGATTGAGCGCGACCTCGAGCGACACGATGTCGCGGTGGAGCGACGTCTCGCTCACCGCGAACAGAAGCCGTGAGGCGTCTTCGACCGCGCCGCGGGCGTCCTCGCGGACGAGCGCCAGCCGCGCGATCTCGTTCGCTGCGCCGATGAGCTTTCGCAGCTGCGCGGTGCGCGCCACGATCGTCGCGTAGGTCTCCGCGTGCGCGACGGTCGGGACGTTCTGCATCAGACCGACCAGGAACTGCGGCCCGCCGACGGCACCAAGCTCGTTCGTCGACGCGAGCTCTTGCTGCACGGTCTCGAACGAAATGGCGTCGCCGCGCGCCGCCACGCGATCCATCGCGCCGAGAACGAGCTTGTGGTTGTCCCGCGACAGATCGGGTGGCACGATGCGGCCGCGCACGAACGGCGCGTACAGCGAGTGATCGATGAGCATCGCGCCGAGCAGCGAGGCCTCGGCCTCAGGGTTCTCCGGTGGGGGCTTCGGCGCGTTGCGTGCGACGTTGATGGTCATACCGGCATGCCCTCGTCGTCGCTCCGCGAGAAGAACCGCGCCTGCTCCGCCTCGAAGTACAGGTCGTAACGGCCGGTTGGCCCGTTGCGGTTCTTCGCGACGCTGCCATGGATCAGCTTCGGCGCACCGAGCGGGCCTTCATCCTTGTCCTTCCAAAGCATCAAGACGACGTCGGCATCCTGCTCTATCGCACCAGATTCTCTCAGGGTCGAGAGCTTCGGCTCGTTGCCACCGTCGCCTGCTGCGCGAGAGAGCTGCGACAGCGCGATGATCGTCACATCGAGCTCGCGAGCGAGGGACTTCAGGTTGCGCGTGATCGTCGCGAGCTCCTGGACGCGGTTCTCCTCGTGCTCGCCGGTGCGGATGAGCTGCAGGTAGTCCACGACGATGATCCCGAGCCCGCCGGGCGCCTGCGCGATGGCGCGCCGGGCCTTCGTGCGCAGCTCCATGATCGAGATCCCCGGCGTGTCGTCGAGCAGGATCGGCAGGCCGGCCAGCGCGCTCGCGGCCTCTGTGTCTCGGATGTTGCCGGTGCGGAGGGCGAGCAGGTCGGTCCGGGAGTTCAGGCCGAGGAACCGCGCGACGATCTGCTTGGAATCCATCTCGAGCGAGAACACGAGCGCGCCGGTACCACGCTTGGCGACGTGATGCGCGATGGCGAGGCCGAGGCTCGACTTCCCGACCGACGGTCGCGCGGCGATGATCACCAGATCGCCCCGCGTGAAGCCCTCGGTGTACGCATCGATCTCGCGGAACCCGGAGGGGATGCCGCTCACTTCGAAGGGATGCTCCATCCGCTCGGTGATGTGGTCGTAGTTCTGCATCAGGGCAGCCTGGATGTGCCGCAGCTGCGCATTGATCGCGTCATCGCGCAGGCTGAAGATGCGCTGCTCGGCGCGGTCGAGCGTGAGCGTCACATCCGCGGGCTCGTCGTACGCATCGGCGGCGATGTCCTTGGCCGCGTTCAACAGGCGCCGGAGCAGCGAGCGATCGCGGACGATGCGCGCGTGACGCTCGACGTCCACGGCGGTGGGGGTCGTGTCCACGAGCTCGCGCAGGTACGCGGCGCCGCCGACCTGGTCGAGCATCTCGTTGCGGGCGAGCTCGACCTGCATCGTGAGCGGATCGATGCGCTCGCGCCGCTCGAGGAGGGCCTGCGCCGCGCGGTAGACCCGCTGATGCTTCGCCTGGTAGAAATCCTCGGCCCGGAGCAGGTCCGCCACCTTGAAGATGGCGTCGCGGTCGATGAGCAGTGCGCCGAGGACGCGCTGCTCTGCGCCGAGGTCGTGCGGCGTAGCGCGTTCGGCCGCCTGCTCCAGGGTCACAATGACCCCAGGACAGGAAGTAGGTGGGTGGTCATGGCCCCTAGAACATACGTTCTCTTGTCAAGGCCGGTCGCCCGGCGACTCCGGCGCGTATCCATGGATGAGATTGAGGTCGGCCTCCCCTTGCGATCTCCGCTGGAGAGAGGCTGGATTTGAATGGTCGTCCGTGCCGTCGTTGTCTTTCTTATCCACAACTTTTCGTGCACGAAAATTGTGTCCACAAAAGTGGATAGTCCGACCGCGAGCGGCACAGATCGCGGGAAAACTGGCCGCCGATGACAAGGTCAAGGTGGACAACCCCGGATAACTTCGAAAAGTTGTCGCATTGCGAAGTGTGGAGTTCTCGCTCGTGCGCGTTCTAGTCACGGGCGGCGCCGGATTCTTCGGGTCCCACATCGTCGATGCGCTCCGCGCGCGCGGCGACGACGTCGTCGCCCTGGACGACCTCTCGACCGGCGATCGGGCGAACCTCGATCCGGCGGTGCCGCTCATCGTCGCCGACATCAGCGACCGCGAGCAGACCCGCGATCTGCTCGCCGGGGAGCGTTTCGACGCGGTCGTGCACGCCGCGGCGAAGACGAAAGTCGTCGAATCGATCGCCCAGCCGTCGCTCTATCACCGCGTCATCGTGAACGGCACGTCGAACGCCCTCGACCTGGCCCAGTCATCGGGTGCCGCCTCGTTCGTGAACATCTCGACTGGCGGCGCCCTATATGGCGAGACGCCGACGTGCGCCACGGAAGACACGCCGATCGACGCACCGTCGCCGTACGGGCGCTACAAGGCCGAGGCCGAGCGCCTCGCCGCATCGACGCCCGGACTCCGCGCCGTGACCTTGCGGTTCGCCAACATCTTCGGGCCGCGGCAGCGGACCGACCTCGAAGGTGGGGTCATCGCGATCTTCATCGGCTGCTGGAAGCGCCGCGACCCGCTCACCATCTACGGCGACGGGTCGGCCGAGCGCGACTACCTCTACGTCGCGGATGGGGTCACCGCGATCCTCTCCGCGCTCGACCGTCAGGTGACCGGCTCGTACAACATCGGCACCGGCGTCGCGACGTCGGTGAACGAGCTCGTGACCCAGCTGACCGCGCTGCTCGGTCCGCCGGCGAAGGTCATCCGCGCCGCCGAGCGGGAGGGCGAGATCCAGCGGAGCTGCCTCGACTCATCGAAGGCCGCTCGCCTGGGCCTCTGGCGCTCGGCCGTGCCGCTGGGCGAGGGCCTCCGCCGGACGGTCGCCGCCTAACGCCCGCCTAACGCCCGCCTAACGTCGGGACGCCTGCCCTCTTGCATGCCGGGAGTACTTTTCTGCCCGGGAGCAGGGGAACAATGTCCTTCGCGGATCGATCGCTGAGCTGCCGCGAATGCGGGACCGCATTCGTGTGGACCGCGGGCGAGCAGGAGTTCTACCACCAGCGGGGGCTCTTGCACGAGCCGCAGCGCTGTCCCGAGTGTCGTCAGAAGGCGAAGGCCGAACGTGCGGCGCTACGCGCGCAGAACATGCACGAGATCGTGTGCAGCGACTGCGGTCAGGCGGGCCAGGTGCCGTTCGCGCCGCGGACCGACCGCCCCGTGTACTGCAGCACCTGCTTCGAGGCGCGTCGCGGCACGACCCCGACCCAGCCCGCCACCTAGACTTCACGCCATCCCATGCGCCGATTCGTCTCCGGCTTCCTCGCCGGTATTGCTGTCACGTGCGCTTTCTTCGTCGGGATCGGCCACCTCCTCGACGTGGAGGATCCGCTCGCGCCCGCGGACGTGATCGTCGCGCTCTCCGGCGACGCTGGCGCCCGCACCGAGACGGCCGTCGACCTTTGGAAGCGGCGCCTTGCGCCGATCATCATCTTCGCCGGCGCGTCGGAGGACCCCAGCTCGGTCTCGAGCGGCGAGCTGATGAAGCGCGACGCCGTGTCGCTTGGCGTGCCGGAGACCGCGATCCTGGTCGAGCCGTCCTCGAACTCCACCCAGGAGAACGCGCGCCTCGTCGCGGACCTCATGAAGGCGCGCGGGCTCACGGCGGCGATCCTCGTCACCAGCCCGTACCACCAGCGTCGCGCGGCCAACCTGTTCGCCGAGGTGTTCGGCCCGGGGATGCTCAGCTTCACGAACTACCCGGCGCGCGACCCGCAGTGGGATCCGAACACCTGGTGGCTGCACGAGCCGGCCCGGACGCTCACGGTGGTCGAGCTCGCGAAGCTGTCACTGGAGGTCGCGAGCTCCGCGTTCCACTAGCATTCCGTCACGTGCCGGTGACCGCCATCGTCGGAGCGCAGTGGGGCGACGAGGGCAAGGGCAAGATCACGGACCTCCTCGCGCAGGAGGCTGATCTCGTCATCCGCTATCAGGGCGGGAACAACGCCGGGCACACCGTCGTGAACGAGCTCGGGACATTCAAGCTCCACCTTGTTCCCTCAGGCGTCTTCAACCCGAAAGCGATGTGCATCCTCGGCACGGGCATGGTCATCGACCTCGCGGTCCTGCGCGATGAGATGCGCATGCTCGAGGAGCGCGGCGTCTCCACTGCGAATCTGCGGATCTCCGATCGCGCCCACCTGCTCATGCCGTGGCACGTCGCGCTCGATCGGCTCGACGAGCGCGAGCGCGGCCGCCGGAAGCTCGGCACCACCGGCCAGGGCGTCGGCCCGGCGTATGCCGATAAGGTCGCGCGCCACGGGATCCAGCTCTACGAGGTGCGCGACGAGAAGTCGTTCCGAGCCCGCGTCGCGCACGAGCTCGAGACGAAGAACGCGATCCTCACGAAGTTCGGCGATGCGCCGCTCGACGCGAGAGCCGTTGCCGATGGCGTGCTGGCCGCCGCCGCCACGCTTGGCGATCGGATCGCCGACACGCTGCCGCTCGTCGAGCGCGCGGTCGCGACCGATGCGCGCGTGCTCCTCGAAGGCCAGCTCGGCGCCATGCGCGATCTCGACTGGGGCATCTATCCGTACGTGACGTCGAGCAATCCGCTCGCGGGGTTCGCGTCGATCGGCGCGGGCATCCCGGCTCGATCCATCACCCGCGTCATCGGCGTCGTGAAGGCCTACAGCACCGCGGTCGGCGAGGGCCCATTCCCGACCGAGCTTTCCGGCGAAATGGCGAGCGCGCTGCGCGAGCGTGCCGAGGAGTACGGCGCGACGACCGGACGACCGCGCCGCATCGGGTGGTTCGATGCCGTCGCCGCACGCCACGCTCAGCGGCTGAACGCGTTCACCGAGCTCGCGGTGACGAAGCTCGACATGCTCGGCACGTACGACGAGATCCCGTTCTGCATCGCGTATGAGCTCGACGGCACTCTGACCACCGACATGCCGCCGACAAAATTGCTGGACCGGGTCACGCCGCAGTACGAGCGACTGCGTGGCTGGTGCCAGGACATCGGTGCGATCCGCGAACAAGCGCAGCTGCCCGCCGGCGCGCGCGCGTATTTGAAGCGGATCGAGGAGACCGTTGGCGCGCCGATCCGCATGGTCGGCGTCGGGCCCGAGCGGAGCGCGACGCTCCTCAGCTAGGGGGATTCTGCCGCGAGGGCAGATGCGTCATCATCGCGCGGTGAGCCTCGGCGACATCGCGTTCCCCTACAAGGCGAAGCGCTCGTTCGGCATCGTGTCGTTCTGCTTCGTGTTCGTCATGCTGCTGCTCGAGGCCGAAGCCGTCGTCTTCGTCGGGCTCGGGATCATCGCCCACCGCATCGATCTCTTCCTGGACCTGCAGCAGGACATCCTCCCAGCCGCGGTCCTGGTCAGCCTCATCGCGAGCCTGGTGTTCGCGTGGCGTGCCCGCGCCTGGACCAAGACCCGGATCGAGGGCCTGCGCGGCTGGGGCGGCGCCGCGACGAGCTCCTATGCCGAGAAGATCGCGGCCCGGCGGACGCCCCACTAGCCACGGCCTGCGACCGGGGCTAGTACCTCGGTTAGTACCTGCGGGGGAGCGATTCCACCCGCCCGTCCGTTCCTTCGCCTTGACCCTGCGGTCATCCTTCCGCTCATGAGCCGGTACTTGCCCAACGAGGTCTTCGAGCTTGACCCCGCTCCGCCGGGTCCGAAGCCGCACCCCAGCGCCCGTTTGCTCGACGTGCGGGGCTGGATGTTCCTGGGCATGGGCCTCGCCGGCATCCTGACGGTGGCCCTCATCGTCACCGCGGACGAGTCCTACGCCGGTATCGACGGCATGCGCGCGGTTCGCGCGCTCGTGCCGGAGATCGAGCAGGACGTCTCCCGCCTCCCGTTCCTCGGCGGCATCATCGGCGCGATCCACGACGTCGCTCCGACGTTCCTGGCGCCTTCTCCTGACTCTGTCGCTGCGGTGGTGCCGGCGACGGCGTCGCCGCGGCCGGCAAACTCGCCGTCTTCGCTCGCCCAGCCGACCGTCTCTGCAGTGCCGACGGCTCAACTGCCGGCCGCGACGACGCCGTCGCCGGCACCTTCGGCCTCGCCGTCGGCTCCGGCGCCCACGAACACCTCCGCTCCGGTGAGCGTTCCGACCCCGACCGCCACGCCGACGCCGACCCCGACGGCCACCCCGACCCCGACGCCGAGC
>DATCPY010000194.1:0-1724 GCA_036569845.1 Candidatus Limnocylindria bacterium
GATCCAGGTTGCGCTCGAGCTCGCGCGAGATCGTCGATGGACTGCGCCCGAGTCGATCTGCGATCGAGCGCATCGACTCACCGGCCGCGCGAGCCAACGCGATTTCCTCCCGTTCGGCGAATGTCAGGCAGCGGCCCTTCAGACCCCGGCCGCGCCGCGGGCGCACGCCGCCGGACTCGACCAGTACACGGCGCCCGGTGCGCCGGCTGGTGTCGATGACCGCCACCGCATCGCTGATGAAACCGCCGTCGGACATGACCTGCCAAACCGCTGCAGCACGTCCGGTCGAATGAAGATCGAATACTCAGCCACCGCAGCACCCAATCAGTAGGTGTTGCGATCACCGCGAGAACCCAAGGATCCCTATGCGGGCCCGTGTAGTCGCCTGCTTGCTGCAGTTGGCGACCGTAGATCTGACCCTCCGTCGCTACGACACGGATGGTCGCCGTAGCGACGAGCACCGTGCTGCGAGGAAGCCTGCGCTCAGCGTTCAACGGAAGCGGCGAGATTGTCCAGCGAGGACGACAATCCCGCCGCGTGATCTGCAGCGTTGATCCCGTCGGGCACATCGTCGGCCCTGATGTCGACGCGTGATCGGGCGTCGACGGGGTGACCTCCCATGGCGTCGACCACGTCGGAGTCGACGGCGGACTTCCCGCGCGGCCGACGCGTCCGCGTACGCCAGGACCAGTCGGTAGGACCCGCCGGGACGCGCATCGAAGTGCTCGAACCGGCCGGTCATCCGTCGGGCGGTAGCCACACGGCAAGCGCGTCGGAGTCGGTCAGCGCGGCGAATACCCGGTCCGGCGAGGCGCTGATGACTCGGACGGCGGTGTCAGTCCGACTCATCGCGGGCGCGCCCGTAGCGCTCGTAGATCACGCGCGAGCCGAACGTCCTGGTCTCGACCAGGTCTAGCCGAACGTCTTCGGTGACCGGCGGCAGGAAGGGCGTGCCGCCACCGACGACGACCGGATTGCGGAACATGCGCAGCTCGTCGACGAGGCCGAGCTCGATCGCTGCCGCGGCCAGGCCGGCGCCGCCGATCGAGACGTCCTTGTCGGTCGCGTCGAGCGCCGCAGCGGCCTCCTCGGCCACCGACGCCTCGGCGAGCCGGGCGTTGCCCTGAACGCTGTCGAGCGTGCGGCTGAAGACGACCTTCGGGATAGCGCACCAGACGTCGGCGAACGCGGCCCCGAGCTCGTTGTCGCGCATCGACGGATCCGTCTCCCACGGCAGCATGGTCTCGTAAAGCCTGCGGCCGCACAGATAGCCGCCGAGCTCGCGTGTCTGCGCGATGTGGAAACGAAACTGCTCCTCGTTAGGGACCGTCCACCCGAACGCGCCCGCGCGGTCGGCGATAAAGCCGTCCACCGAGACGCTCATCGAGTAGATCAGCATGGCTTCAAGCTCATCGCACCGGAGCGACGGACGATGATCGCGATGAAGTTCACCATTGAGCTTGACATCGGGCTCTCCTTCCTTCTGCAGGCTGCTCTGCCACAGCTAGTGACCGATCGCGAGACGAAAACTCATCGTCGTGGGCGGTCCAAGCGATCGTACGGCCATTGCCGACGCCGCACTGAGATCCCGGAAGCGGAACCCTCACCGGCGCGGCGTCGTGATGGACCGCACTGCCGGCGAGCGGAAGTCAAACTCCCGCAAGACCGCCCCGAGATCGTTACCGGGCCGGGACCCATAGGTCAGGTCAGCCGCACCGCGGCGG
>DATCPY010000195.1:0-3927 GCA_036569845.1 Candidatus Limnocylindria bacterium
CCCTTCGCGCCGATCCCACGGGGCGGCGTGTTGAGGACCCGGGCGATAGCGACGCTGTCGACCGGGTTCCGCAAGAGCCGGAGGTACGCGAGCACGTCCTTCACTTCGCGCCGCGCGTAGAAGGACACGCCGCCGACGACCTGGTACGCGAGCCCGAAGCCGCGGAACACGTCCTCGATCGCACGGGACTGCGCGTTCGTGCGATAGAGCACCGCGACGTCGCGGGCCGACGTCACGTCGCCCGCACGGCGAAGGCGCTCGATCTCGCGGGCGATCGACTCGGCCTCGTGATGCTCGTCGTGGGCCTGCACCACAACGACCGGAGCTCCCCCTTTGCGTTGCGTCCACAGCTGCTTGTCCTTCCGCGCGGCATTGTTGCGGACGACGCTGTGCGCGGCGTCGAGGATCGTCTGCGTGCTCCGGTAGTTCTGCTCGAGCTTCACGGTCGTCGCGTTCGGGTAGTCGCGCTCGAAGTCGAGGATGTTGCGCACGTCGGCGCCGCGCCAGGAGAACACCGACTGGTCGTCGTCGCCGACCACGCAGAGGTTCTGCTTCGACCCTGTGAGGTAGCGCAGCAGGACGTACTGCGCGCGGTTCGTGTCCTGGTACTCATCGACGAGGATGTGGTCGTAGCGGTCCTGCCATTTCTCGAGCGCGCGATCGCTCGTCTCGAAGAGCCGGCAGGGCAACACCAGGAGGTCGTCGAAGTCGACGGCGTTGTTCTCCTTCAAGAGGGCTTCGTAACGGCGCCAGACCGTCGCGGCGAGCCGCTCGAGCTGCCCGCGGGCCTCGTTCGCGAGGTCAGCCGGGCCGCGGAGCTCGTTCTTCGCGCCGGAGATGACGTTCCCGATCGCGCCTGGGGAGAACAGCCGTTCCGATACGCCGGCGTCGGCCATCGCCTGCCGGAGGAGCGCGCGCTGATCCGCGGTGTCGTAGATGGCGAATCCCCGGTCGATCCCGACCTCGGGGCCGTCCCGGCGGAGCAGGCGGGCGCAGAACGCGTGAAAGGTCCCGGCCGTGAGGTCCGCGAGCGCGGCGTCGCCGACGAGCTTCTGGAGCCGGCCGCGCATCTCCTTCGCGGCCTTGTTCGTGAATGTGACGGCGAGGATCTTCCGGGCCGGCACGCCGAGATCGCGGACGAGGAACGCGATCCGATGCGTGAGCACGCGCGTCTTGCCCGAGCCCGCGCCGGCCAGGATGAGCAGCGGCCCGCCCGGATGGGTCACCGCGGCACGCTGCTCGGGATTGAGGACGTCGAGGATCGGGTCCGGAGTCACCATTCGATGGTAGGTATCGCGGTCGGCACCTGACGGTCATCCACACCTGCGTGGACGGACGGTGGAAAAACTCCGAACGTGGTGGACAACATCGCGATCAGCGGACCCGATCTCGTGGATAAAGCCGTTGTTCGCCTGGCCACTCGGCGGCTATGTTTCACCGCGACCCGAGGGGTCTGCCAAGAGGAACGGATCCGGAGATTCCATCAACGGAACCGAGCCTCAGGAGCGCAACCGGAGATAGCATCAAAGGCGGTCCGAGAGGATATCGAGGATCGGCTCCACGGCCAGGCTGCAGAGCTTTGAAGCTGCGGCAGGGCACGGAGGCAGGTCGCTCGGGTCGCTTCTTGTCCGGAACATCCACGGCCGTCCGCGCTTCGTACAGTGGCTGAATGACGGCTGACCCGCTTCCGGCCGACGACGTCCTCATGTCCGCGCTCGCCGAGCGCGATCTCTCGGCGCTGGCCGCCCTCTACGACCGCTATGGACGCTTGGCGTACGCGCTCGCCTACCGGATCCTCGGCGAGAGCGAGGGCGCCGAGGACGTCGTGCAGGACGCCTTCATCTCGGCCTGGCGCGGCGCCGGCAGCTACCGGCGCGAGCGCGGCAACCCGCGCGGCTGGCTGCTGTCGATCGTCCATCACCGCGCGGTCGACGTGCTCCGCCGCAAGACCGCGTTCCGCCCGGCGCCCCTCGAGGTCGCCGAGCAGCGGGCCGCCGATGAGGACACCGCGGCGATGGCCGAGCGCAACGTCGAGCAGCAGACCGTCCGGCTAGCGCTCCAGACCCTGCCCGACGCCCAACGGCGGACGATCGAGCTCGCGTACTTCGGCGGGTACACCCACGTCGAGCTCGCCGAGCTGATGGGCGTCCCACTTGGCACCGTGAAGGGCCGGATGCGCATCGGCCTGCAGAAGCTTCGCCGCCAGTTGGAAGGCTCCCGGGCATGATCGAGCACGTCACGGATGACCTCGAGCTCTACGCCGTCGGCGCCTTGCGGCCCGGCGAGGCCGACCGGGTGACCGTGCACCTGGCCGCGTGTCCGGCCTGCCGCGAGGAGCTCGCCGAGATCGCCACTGTCGTGAGCGCGCTCCCGGACATGGTGCTGCTGCGCGAGCCGCCGGCCGATCTGAAGGAGCGCATCCTTTCTGCCGCGGCAGCTGACGCCGGCGCGGGACGGAGCGCGGTGCCCCCGCGCCGCGAAACGGCGTGGACGTTCCGGCCGACCCGCAGCCTGCTCGTGATCGGGGCGCTCGCCGGCGCGGCACTGCTATTCCTCGCGCTCGACCTCAACTCGCTCCGCGAGCTACGCGCCGCAGAAACGGAGCGCGCGGAGTACGCGCTCCTCGCGGCGAAGGTCTCGCACGGCGGCCGGAATTGGTACATGGCCGGGCTCGATCAGTGGAAGGGCTCCGGCGGGACGCTGTTCGCTCCGGGCGCACCGGACGTGAGCCCATTCGTCGTCTTCCACGACCTCCGTCCGCTGACCGGCGGGGCGCTGTACGCGGTGTGGCTCGTCGACGCAGACGGTCACTGGGTCCGCGGCGCTACCTTCACGCCCGATGGCCAGACGATCCAGAGCGTCGACCTGACGGTGCCGGTCGACAGCTTCGCGCAGTGCGCCGTGACCATCGAGATGTCCGGCGAGGGCAAGCGCTCCGGGCCGCTCGTCATGCAGTCACGCATCGCGCCGCCCGGGCCATAGCAAGAGGCCCGGACCGTTCGTCGGTCCGGGCCTCTCTGATCGCGAGTGTCGCTGGACTAGCTAATAGTCCATCCCGCCGCCACCGGGCATCGCCGGAGCCTTGTCCTTCTCAGGAAGGTCCGTGATGAGGGCCTCGGTGGTGAGGATCATCGCCGCGACGGAAGCGCCGTTCTCCAGAGCGGAGCGGGTGACCTTCGCCGGGTCGATGATGCCGGTCTTCACGAGATCGACGATCTCGTTCTTGATGACGTCGTAGCCCCAGGTGCCGGACTTCGACTCGGCCTGCTTGCGACGGACGCCTTCGAGCATGACGCCGCCGTCCTGCCCTGCGTTCGCCACGAGCTGGCGGAAGGGCTCCTCGAGCGCGCGGCGGAGGATGTTCACGCCGGTGAGCTCGTCGCCGGTGGCCTTGACCGTGTCCAGCGCCTTGACGGCGTTCAGGAGCGCGACCTCACCGCCCGGAAGGATGCCTTCCTCGACGGCCGCACGGGCCGCGGAGAGTGCGTCCTCGACGCGGTGCTTCTTCTCTTTCAGCTCGATCTCGGTCGCTGCACCCACGCGGATGATCGCGACGCCGCCAGCGAGCTTCGCGAGACGCTCGTTGAGCTTCTCCTTGTCGAAGTCGCTGGTGGTCTCCTCGATGAGGGCCTTGATCTGCTTCACGCGGGCGAGGATCCCCTCTTGGGAGCCGTGGCCCTCGACGAAGGTCGTCTCGTCCTTGTTCGAAGTGACGCGACGGGCGCGGCCCAGGTCGGCGACGGTGGTCGAGTCGAGCTTGCGACCGACCTCTTCGCTGATGACCTTGCCGCCGGTGAGGATCGCGATGTCCTCGAGCATCGCCTTGCGACGGTCACCGAAGCCCGGGGCCTTCACGCCCAGGACGTTGATGGTGCCGCGCAGCTTGTTCACGACGAGCGTGGCGAGGGCCTCGCCGTCGATGTCCTC
>DATCPY010000196.1:0-17072 GCA_036569845.1 Candidatus Limnocylindria bacterium
GCTCCGGTGTCGCTCGTGTCGACGTACGCATATGTGAATCCGGTCGTGGCGGTCGTCCTCGGGGCGCTGATCCTCGCGGAGCCGATCACGCCCTCGATCCTCGTGGGTGCTGGGATCATCGTCACCGCGGTCGCGTTCATCGTGTCGCGCGAAAGCGCGCGCCAGCGGGCCGCACGCGCGGCGGGGCCGCGTGCCGCGGCGAGCGAGGCGGACTAGCGTGGCCGCGATGGACCCGGACACGTTCGTGGAGGAGCTTTGGGGGTACGCCCATGAGCTCGAGATGCGCGAGCACCCCTGGTTCAAAGGCGTGGTCGAGCATCGCTGGACGCGCGAGCAGATCGTCCTTGGCGAGATGCAGCACTACCTCCGCGTGAGCCAGAACCCCGTGTTCTTCGGCTACATCGTCACCAACGTCACGGCCGAGAGGAACTACGACCTGATGCCGATCGTCATGGAGAACTTCATGGAGGAGCTCGGCGGCGAGCGAACGCACGTCGATGTGATGCTGCAGATGCTCGAAGAGGCCGGCCTGGACCAGATGGCCGCCGATCGCGCCGAGCCGGCGCCGGGCACGATGGCCGCGATCGAGATGATCGTCGGCGGGTGCCAGCGGCGGAGCGCGCTCGAGGGCATCGCGCTCCTGAGCTTCGTCGAGGCCATGCACGGCGGAGGGAGCGGCGCGGCCGCCGGGATGTTCGAGGCCCTCACGAAGCACTACGGGTTCTCGAAGCGCGCCGCCGCCACATACGAGCTGCATGCCGAGCAGGACTCCGGGCACGGCGACCGTCAGATCGACGCGATCCGCCGGTTCGCGCGCGACGAAGAGACCCAGCGCAAGGTGCGCGCGGCCGTGAAGCTCGGCCTGAACGCGTTCAACTTCGAGTGGGACGGCCACGTCCAGGCGATGACCGGCAAGCGCGAGTACTGGAGCGGGCGGGCACCGCTCGCGCTGGACGTCCCGAAGTTCAAGCTGCCGTAGGTCGCTCCTCCACCATGGCCCGAAGCGGCGAGGCGAGCAGACCGATGCCGACGAGCGCGAGGGCGTAGCCGCCGGCGATCGCGAAGGTCGCCGGCGGCCCGACGGCATCGATGAGCGCCGCGGCGGCGAGCGGCGCGATCGGATTGATGACCGAGTTGCCGAGCAGGTCGATGCTGGAGACCCGCCCGAGCATCCGTTCCGGCACGTGCCGCTGCAGGAGCGCCTGCCAGATCACCGTCGAGGACGCGAGCGCCAGACCCGTAAGCGCCATGGCCGCGAGCACGACGGGGAACACCGGAAGGAGCCCGATGACGAGCGTGCACGCGGCCGCCAGCGCCTCGAAGGCGAACAGCAGCCGGCCGGGCCGGCGGGTCACGACCTGGGCGATGCCGATGCTCGCCGCGATCGTACCGACGCCGACCGCGGCGCTGACGACGCCGTACATGCGCGCGTCCCCGCCGAGCGTGCGCAACACCAGAAACGGCGTCATCACGCCCGCGCCCGCGTAAGCCACGTTGACGAGCATGAAGTAGAGGATCGTCGTCCACAGCCACGGTACCGAGAACACGTAGCCGAAGCCCGAGCGGATGTCACGCACGAGCGAGGAGGTCGCCGTAGCCGCGCGGATCGCGGGCCGCGCTAACAGGAGGACCGCGAAGCTGAAGCCGAACGTGACCGCGTCCACCCCGAATGCCGCCGCCGGGCTCGCGAGCGCGACGACGAGACCACCCACGGTCGGGCCGACGATCCGCGCGAGGCTGCGACCGAGGAGCCGCGCCGCGTTCCCGGCGCGAAGGACCTCCGCCGGCACGAGGTCCGCGATGATCGCGTTGTATGCGGGCGAGAGGAACGCGTCCGCCGCGCCGAGGCCGGCCGCGGCGAGATACACGTGCTCGATGCGGAGCAGCCCGCCACCCGACACGAGCGCGAGCGCCGCCGCGACGAACGCGCCGAGCAGGTCGCTCGCGAGGATGAGCGCGCGGCGCGACACTCGATCGGCCACCGCGCCACCGACCAGTAGGAACGCGACGCTCGTCGCGGTCTCGATCCCGAGGGCGAACCCGATCTGGAGCGGTGTCGCGCCGAGCGCGATGAGCTGGAACGGCACCGCGATGTTCGAGACACCGTTCCCGAAGCTGGACACCGTCTGACCGATCCACAGCAGCCGGAAGTCGCGATGTCGCAGTGGCGCGAGGACCGCCGGCAGGCGCATCCGCCGGAGGCTAGTGCGTGAGCTCGCTCCGGAGCTGGCGCATATAGGCGAAGTCCGATCCCTGCGCGATGACCTGCTGCGACGACATCTTGATCAGCTTGGCGTCAGCGAGCCGTAGCGCGTAGTACCGCAGCGTCTCCTCCGGGTCGAGCTCGCGCCAGTCATACGACAGATCCTTGATCACCTCGTTCACGATCTGCTCGTCCGTCGCGGCCGGGGTCGTCGAGAAGAATCCACCCGCGACGAACTCGTGCGCTGCGCTCACCCGATCCTTTGCCACGGCGTCGGCTGCTCGAAGGACGGCTCGCGTGACGCGCTTGGTGGCGATCGGATGCCGGCGGGCCCAGTCACGGTTCGCCACGAGCTGACAGCAGTAGTACTGGGACCAGGGCTTGTCCATCGTCGTATCGAGGATGACCGTGCCGGGATTCTTTGGGTTGCGCCGCAGGGTCGGACCGTTCGCCGCGGGCGCGATGAAGGCCTCCGACCGACCGTCCACGAACGCATCGCGAAGCGCGTTCACGTCGGGCGGGATCTCAACGAAGTTCACGTCGGTCAGAGGGATCCCCACATGCGACAGGAGGATCGCAAAGAAGCCATAGAACTGATCGGATTGGCTCTTCGCATTCACCGCGATGGTCTTGCCGCGAAGGTCGCTGATGGTCGCGATCCCCGGGCGGGCGAACAGCTCGAAGCAACCGGGGTGGATGCCCGCCAGCGTGAGGATCGGCAAACCGGCGTCGACATTGGCGACGATGAAGTTGGCGTACCCGCTGTGGAAGTCCGCCTTGTCCCCGGTCAGCCACTCGGCGGTCGTCACCGGGACGCGCACGTATTGGATATCGGTGAAGCCCTCCTCGAGCAGGAACCGCTTCGCGAGGGCCGTCGGCGGGTCGCAGGCCGCCGGGTTCACGAAGCGGACGGTCGTAGTCTCGGGTGGCGGGAGCGACGCGCCGGGCGATGCGACACCGGCCGGTCCGGACGAAGGGCCGCAGGCCGCGATAAGGCCACCGCCCGCCAGCGCGACGCTCGTGCCGAGGGCGCGGCGCAGCAGCTCGCGCCGGTTCACGAGGTCGCGGGGATCGACCATCGGCGCATCATGGCAGCGTTCGGGGCTGGGTACTACATCGGCCACTGCTTCGGCAGTGTCGATCGCAGCGTCTTGTACTCGGGATCGTCCTTCGAGCGCGCGTGGATCCGCTCGAGCTGGGTCCTCAGATCACCCAGGTCCAGGTCCAACGCGCTCGAGACCATGCCCATGGTCTCCTCGAAGCCTCGGCTTCAGTTACGGCGTCAGCCGTTCATCCGTTCGAGGACGTAGCGGTCATCCGGGTCCACTGAAGCCGACCTCCTGCACGTCGATGCGCTCCGTCACGGGATGGGGGACGCCATCGGCGCCGACGCGCACCCGCATCCGGGCCAGTATCCGCCAGGTCGTTCCGCCCGCCTCGGCCGTGAAGATCAGGAACGTGTTCTCGATCTCGGAGCCCGCCGGTCCGTCGCAGGAGATCTCGAGGCGTGGCTCGAATGACCCACCCGCGGGGAGGCTCACGTCGATCGCGCGATCGGGCGACCGGAACTCGGCGTGCGGCGCCGCGATCTGCGTGAGCCGGAGTGGGTCGCCCTCGTTCGTGATGCGCCAGCTGATCTTCCAAGTGCCGGGCGCCGCCCGCGTGACGGCGAGCGGCGCGACCGCGACGCGCGGCGGGCTCAGCTAGATGCGCTCGAAGATCGCCGCGACGCCCTGCCCGCCGCCGATGCAGAGTGAGGCGAGTCCGTACTTGCCGTTGCGCTTGCCCAGCTCCGTGATGAGCGTGAGCGCGAGCCGCGCCCCGGACGCGCCGAGCGGATGGCCGAGCGCGATCGCGCCACCATTCACGTTCGTCTTGTCGCGGTCGAGGCCAAGCTCCTTCTCGACCGCGAGGTACTGCGTCGCGAAGGCCTCGTTGATCTCGACCAGGTCCATGTCCTCGATCTTCAGTCCGGCGCGCTTCAGAGCCTGCCGGCTCGAGGGTGCGGGGCCGATGCCCATGATGTCCGGGTCCACTCCGCACACGCCGCCTGACACGATGCGCGCGATCGGCTTCAGACCCGCCTTCTGCGCGGCGTCCGCCGAGGCGACGATCACCGCCGCCGCGCCGTCATTGATGCCGCTCGCGTTGCCTGCGGTGACCGTGCCGTCCTTCTCGAACCGGGCGGTCAGCTTGCCCAGAGCTTCCAGGTTCGTGTCGGGGCGGATGTGCTCGTCCTTGTCGAAGACGGTCACGCCCTTCTTGGTCTTGACCTCGACAGGGACGATCTCCTCGCTGAAGCGGCACGATTCGCGTGCCTTCGCCGCGAGCATGTGGCTGCGGTAGGCGAACTCATCAGCCGCCTGACGGACGATCCCGTACTTGCGACCGAGATTCTCCGCGGTGTTCGCCATGCCCAGGCCGTTGTACGAATCGACGAGCGCCACCCAGAGATAGTCCTCGAGCTTCTGCTCGCCGAGCGGCAACCCCCAGCGCGCCCCGCGGATCATGTGCGGGGCCATCGACATGGCCTCCGCGCCACCGGCCAATACGAACTCGGCCTGCCCGAGCTGGATCTCTTGCGCTGCAAGGAGAATGGCCTGCAGGCCCGAGCCGCAGAGCCGGTTGATGGTGAGCGCCGGCGCCTCGATCGGCGCGCCCGCCTTGAGCCCGATGTGCCGGGCGAAGTACACGGCGTCCCCGCTCGTCTGAAGGACGTTACCGAAGATGACCTGATCGATCTGGTCCGGCGAGACCTTCGAGCGCTCGAGCGCGCCCTTCGCGGCGACGATCCCCAGGTCAGTGGCCGACGTGTCGCGCAGCGCGCCGCCGTACGTGCCGAAGGCGGTGCGCGCTCCGCCCAGGATCACGATGTCGTTCATGTCCCCATTGTCCCACCCGCGAGTCTCACCGCTCGGACGATCGCCTTTTCGACCGCTTCCGCTGCGGCACGCTGAACGGCGAGCGTCTCGGTCGCGACCGCGCCCGACGCCATGCAGAACAGCGTGTCTCCGTCGCGATCGGTGTGCGCTGGCCTGATCGCCCGCGCAAGGCCGTCGTGGCCGATCATCGCGACGCGTCGGACAGCGTCGCGGTCGAGCTTCGCGTCCGTGACTACGCAGCCGATCGTCGTGTTGCCACCCGCCGGCGCCGCCGGCGGCCCCGACTTCGCCGCCCAGGCATTGCGCTCGGCGTCCCAGACGTCCCCGAGCGCGTTCACCACCATCACCGCGCTCACGGTCGCATCGCCCGCGCGGACGCTCGCGATGCCGAGGCCGCCCGGCGCGCGGCCCGCGCCGAGCTTCGCGACGGTCGCGCCGGTGCCCGCGCCGACCTGGCCCTCGGCCGGATCCGCGGTCGCGGTCTTGGCCGCCGCATAGCCGGACGCGGCCGTCGGCCGAGCCCTCGCATCGCCGACGGCAAGGTCGAAGATCACCGCACCTGCGACGTGCGGTACGCGCCACTCCCGCACCGCCACGCCGATGCCGCGCTCCTCGAGGAAGCGCATCACGCCGTCGTACGCGACGAGGCCGAATGCGCTCCCGCCGGTGAGCAGCACGGCATGCAGCAGCGCCGTCGCAGACGCGCGGCCGATGACGTCCGTCTGGATCGTCGCGACCCCGCCGCCGCGGACGTCGACGCCGGCCGTGGCCCCGGCCTCGCAGAGGATCACGGTGCAGCCGGTCATGCCGACCGGATCGGTCCAATGTCCGACGGCGAATCCAGGCGGTAGCGTCACGAGCGGGCCGAGTCTGCCACCATCGTCCCGATGGCGACGCGGAGCATCCACGACATCCGGAAGAGCGAGGCCCGCTCGACCGGCGCCATGATCACCGCGGAGCATCCGCTCGCGGCCGAAGCCGGCGCCCGGATCCTTACGGCCGGCGGGAACGCCGTCGATGCCGCGATCGCCGCGGCGTTCGCGATGGGCGTCGTCGAGCCGACGACGAGCGGTCTGGGCGGGGTCGCGTGGTGCGTCATCCGCCAGCCCGACGGCACGATCACGACCATCGACGGGTCAGGCGCAGCCCCCGTGCGCGCGACGCCCGGGATGTACGAGCTCCAGTCGACGGGTGCGGCCGGCATGTACGGATGGCCGGCGACGGCGGGCGACGCGCAGAACGTCGGCATCCGCTCCGTCGGTCAGATGGGTGCGGTCGGTTGCCTCTGCCGCGCGCTCGAGCGCTACGGGACGATGGACCGTCCCGCGGTGATGAAGGACGCGATCGCGCTCGCGGCGGACGGCTGGGAGGTGGACTGGAACCTCACGCTGGCGCTCGGCCTGTACTACGACCGTCTCGCACCGGTCGACGCGTCGCGCGCGATCTTCTTCCGCGCGAGCGGCGCGCCACTGCGCGCGGCGACCGGGTTCGAGGCGGGGGACCGGCTCATTCAGCGCGATCTCGCCGACAGTCTGCGTGCGGTCGCCACGGGCGGTCCGGAGGCGTTGTATCGCGGAGAGCTGGGCCGGCGCATCGTGCAAGACGTGCGGTCTCACGGGGGTCTATTGACCGAGGACGACTTCGAGCAGTTCGAGGTGCGCGAGAGTCCGGCGCTCGCGACCGAGTACCGCGGTCTCGAGGTGCACACGCTCCCCGGCGCCTCGGGCGCCATCACGGTGGTCGAGATGCTGCGGATCCTGGACGGATTCGAGCTCGGCAAGACCGAGGCGCTGTCCCCGACCGCGCTCCATCTGATGGCCGAGGCGCAGCGGCGCGCGTTCGCGGATCGGTTCACGTACCTTGCCGACCCGTCCGTGGTGGGGACGGCGATCTACGACCGGCTCGCGTCGGCCGAACATGCCGCCGCCGCGCGGCAGACGATCGATCCCGGGCGCGCGACGCCCACCATCGCGGCGACGCTCGTCCCGCCGTCGAGCGACTGCACCACGCACGTGAACGTCGTCGATCGCGAGGGGCGGATGATCGCGTTGACCACGACGCTCGGCGGCGCGTTCGGCTCCGGCGTCGTCGCGGCGGGGACCGGGATCATGCTCGGGAACGTGATGACGTGGTTCGATCCGCGGCCCGGGCTGCCGAATTCGATCGCCGGCGGCAAGCGGATCCTCTCCGCGATCGCGCCGATGATCCTCCTGCGCGATCGTGTGCCGTTCCTGTGCACGGGTGCGCCGGGTGGGCGGCGGATCATGAGCGCGATGCTCCATGTCCTGACCAACATCGTCGATTGGGCCCAGGCGCCGCAGGACGCCGTGAATTCGCCGCGGACGCACTGCGAGTCCGCCGACCTCCTCGTCGATACGCGCGTCCCGGTGGCCACTCGCGACGCGCTCGCGGCGATGGGGCACCACGTGGTGCCGCGGCTCGAGACGTTCGCGTCGTCGCACTTCGCGCGGCCGAGCGCGATCCTCGTGCGGGGCACGGAGCTGCGGGCAGGCGTCGGCGCGCTGAAGAGCTCGACCGCGATCGGGGTGGACTAGCCCGAGCCTCCGAGCTGCGTGAGAGACAGCGTGTTGCCATCCGGGTCTTTGAACCACCAGACCCTCGTCGTCGCGTCGGCGTGCCAGATCCCGCGCCCGTCCTGCGGCAGTCCGGCCACCAGCAACGGCGTCGCGCCGCGGCCGACGACCGCATCGACAGAACGCTCGATGTCATCGACCTCCCAGCCCAATGCCGTGAAGGGCTGCGGCGTGAGCTCCCGCATCTTCTGGATGCGCAGCATCGTCCCGCCGGCATCGAAGACGAGCGCGTAGCGCTCGTCGGCAACGAGACGAAGACCGAGCACGTCGCGATAGAACGTCTTGGCCCGTTCGGGGTCGGCCGTCGCGACGAAGGCCATGACCTTCGCGTCACGTAGCACGTCGGAAGTATCGCGCCGCGTACCATTGAGGTGACGCCGGGACCGGCAGCAGCCGGCCTGGACGGAGGTTCTGATGGACGCGCAATACGGCGGCACCGCATCGCCACAGGCCAAGGTGACCATCCCCGACGTCCTGGCGGCGAAGCGGGCGGGCCGGAAGATCACGATGATGACGGCCTACGACACGGCCTTCGCCAGGCTCGTGGACGCGTCGGGCCTCGACATCATCCTCGTCGGCGATTCTCTCGGCATGGTCGTCCTCGGCTACCCGACGACGGTGCCGGTGACCATGGACGACATGGTCCGCCACGCGGCGGCCGTGTCGCGCGGTACGTCGCGAGCGCTCCTCGTCGGCGACATGCCCTTCGGCAGCTATCAGGCGAGCTCGTCCGACGCCTTGCACAACGCCGCGCGCTTCCTCAAAGAGGCGGGCATGGACGCGGTGAAGGTCGAGGGTGGCCACGAGGTCGTCGAGACCGTCCGCGCGCTCGTCGACAACGGCATTGCCGTGATGGCGCACGTCGGGCTCACCCCGCAGCGCGTCGCGCAGCTCGGCGGCTTCAAGGTCCAGGCGAAGACGAGCCGCGCGGCTCGGAAGCTCATCGATGACGCGCTCGCGCTCGAAGATGCCGGCGCGTTCTCCATCGTCCTCGAGTCGGTCCCTTCGCCGGTCGCTCAGCTCGCGTCCGAGCGCTTGGCGATCCCCACGATCGGCATCGGCGCGGGCGTCGATTGCGACGGCCAGGTCCTCGTGCTCCACGACGTGCTGGGGCTCTTCGGCGAATTCAAGCCGAAGTTCGCGAAGCGCTACGCCGAGCTCGGGCCTATCGTCATCGATGCCCTCAAGCGCTTCGACGCCGACGTCCGGGAGGGGCGCTTCCCCGACGCGGACCACAGCTTCCCGATGAAGGAGAGCGAGCGTCTCTTGCTGGAGGAGTCGTTCAAGCCGAAAAAGGTGGGCTAGCTTGCGAGTAGCGATCCTCGGACTTGGTGCGATCGGCACGCTCGTCTCGCGCACGCTCGATGGCCGGGTGGACCTGGTGCGCGTCGATCGGACGAAGGCGCCGCTGAACGGCGGCGTCGAGCCGGTGGACATCGCGATCGTCACGACGAAATCTCAGGGCACGGCGTGGGCGGCGGACACCGCGAAGCGCGTGCTCACGAAGCACGGCACCGTTCTCACGATCCAGAACGGCCTCGGCCATCGCGAGCGCCTCGCCACCGTCGTCGGCGACGACCGCGTCGCGGTGGGCGTCATCTATGTCGGCGCGGCGCTCGATGGCGACGAACTGCGCACCACCGGGCCTGGCCGCGTTGAGCTTGGCCGCGCGCCACACGTCGACGAGCTCGCCACTGCGCTGCAGGCCGGCGGGATGGCAGCGACGGTCGTCGACGATCCCTGGCCGGCGGTCTGGCGGAAGCTCATCGGCAACGCGGCGGTGAATCCGGTGAGTGCGCTCGTGGGCATCACGAACGGCGAGCTCCTCCGACACCTCGCGGCGCGGATCGTCGATGCGGCCGCGCGCGAGACCGCTCGTGTCGCGCGCGCCGAGGGCGTTCCGATCACGGACGACGAAGCGCAGAAGCTCTGGCGCACGATGGCCGAGCTCACCGCCGAGAATCGCTCGTCGATGTTGCAGGACGTTCGGAACGGCCGGCCCACCGAGATCGACTGGATCAATGGGGAAGTCGTGCGGCGTGGCCGGCGTCACAACGTGCCGACGCCGGTGAATGAGGCGCTACTGAAGCTCGTCGAGGTCCTGGAGGCGTATCCCTAGCAGCGCGTTGTCGATCAGACGCGCTTTCCCGACGCGTACCGCGAGCGATAGGACCCCTCGATCGACCGGACCGGTGAGCTCCTGCAGCGTGACGGGATCGGCGCACGAGACGTACTCCGCGGCGAGGCCCCAGGCCTCGAGCTCCGCGGCCACCAGTGAGCGCAGATCGTCCGCATCACGCTCGCCTTCCTCGAACGCGCGCTCCGCCTCCATGAGGCCGCGGGAGAGCGCGCTCGCGCTGCTGCGCTCGGCGTCCGAGAGGTACGCATTCCGCGACGAGAGCGCCAGGCCGCTGGGCGCGCGCACGATCGGGCAGCCGACGATGCGGGCCGCGATCCGAAGGTCGCGGGCCATCGTCTGGATCACCCGGAGCTGCTGGAAGTCCTTCTGACCGAAGTACGCCCGGTCGGGCGTCACGATCTCGAGCAGCTTCGCGACCACCGTCGCGACGCCGGCGAAGTGTCCGGGCCGGGCGGCGCCTTCGAGGAGCTCGGCGATCTTCCCCGGCGTGACACGGGTGTCGTCGCCGGCGGGGTACATCTCCTCGACCGTCGGGATGAACGCGGCCTGCGCCCCGTGGCGCTCGAGGAGAGCGACGTCCGCGTCCTCGGTCCGCGGATAGGCGGCCAGGTCATCGTGCGGGCCGAACTGCGTCGGGTTCACGAAGATCGACGCGATGGCCGCGTCGCACTGACGGATCGCTCGATCGACGAGTGCCGCGTGACCGTCATGGAGCGCGCCCATCGTCGGGACCAGGCCCACCGTGCCGGCGGACAGGCGCCACTCGCGCACCGCCGCGACGGTGCGGAGGACCTCCACCTACGTCGCGACGAGGTCGGCGATGACCTTCGCGTCCTCGAACGTCCGGCCCGCGCGGGCAGCGACGCCATCGATCCGACCGGTGCGGAAGCCTGCGAAGATCGCGGCGTTGATCGCGGCGCGCGCGTCGCCGAGGCCGACGTGATCGAGCAGGAGGGCAAGCGCGCCGATGGCCCCGATGGGGCTGGCCGCGCGCTGGCCGGCGTACTTCGGCGCCGAGCCGTGGATCGGCTCGAACATCGACACCTGCCCGGGGTGGATGTTCCCTGATGCGCCCGTGCCGAGGCCGCCGCAGATCGCCGCGCCCAGGTCGGTGATGATGTCGCCGAACAGATTCGTGGTCACGATGACGCTGAACTGCTCGGGCTTCTGGACGAGCCACATGCAAGCCGCGTCCACGTACATCGCGTCGCGCTCGACGTCCGCGTATTCCGCGCCGACCTGGTCGAAGATCTCACGCCACAGCCCCTGGATCGGGATCGCGTTCGCTTTGTCCACGAGCGTCAGCTTCTTGCGGTCGACCTCGCGTGCGCGCGCGAACGCGTAGCGCACGATCCGCTCGATGCCGCGCCGCGTGAAGACCATGTCGACCGACACGCGCTCGTCGGGCGTGCCCTTGCCCTCGACCCGGCCCTCGCGGCCATAGACATCCTCGGTGTTCTCACGGATCGCGAAGATCCGGATGTCGTTCTCGGTCTTGTCCTTCAACGGGCAGAGTCGCGCGTCGTAGAGGATCAACGGACGGAGGTTCACGTAAAGGTCGAGGCCCCGCCGGAAGCCGAAGATGATGTCGGCCTCGAGCATGCCGCGCGGGATGTCCGGGTGACCGATGGCGCCGAAGAGCACGGCGTCGAGCTTCCGGATCGGCTCGAGCGCCGCGGCATCGAAGCGCCGACCGTCCCGCAGGAACTGCGCGCCGGACCAGTCGAAGGACGTGCGCTCGGTCCGGAAGCCGAATCGCGATTCGCACGCGTCGAGCACGAGCAGCGCGGCCTCGACGACCTCGGGCCCGATCCCGTCGCCGCCAAGGACGCCGAGCTTCACGACGCGCGGCGGCGTGGTCATCGGATGGCGGACCGCTTCTTTTCCGCGAGCGACCGGACCACCTCGTCAGCCGAGATACCGAGATCCGTCGCGAGCACCAGCAGGGCGTACACGACGTCCGTGAATTCCGAGAGCGCGCGCTCCGGCGATTCGGCGACGCTCGCCAGCGCGAGCTCCATCGCTTCTTCGCCGACCTTCTGGGCGATCGCGCCGCGGCCCTTCCGGAACAGCTCCGCGCTGTACGACCGCTCGGGGAGGTCACGCTTGCGCTCCCGCAGGAGCGCCGCGAGCTCTGAGATCGTTCGGGCGAGCGGCGGAGCCGGATCATCGCCCCAGCACGTGGCGCTGCCGGTATGGCACACCGGTCCCTTGGGATGCGCGCGCACCAGGATGGCATCCCCGTCGCAGTCCGCCCGCAGCTCGACGGCGTGGAGCGTGTTGCCGCTCGTTGCGCCCTTCTTCCAGAGCGCATCGCGCGAGCGACTGTGGAAATGCACCTCCCCGGTCCGCTCCGTGGCCTCGATCGCATCGCGGTCCATCCACGCGAGCATGAGCACCGACCCGGTGCCGGCATCCTGCACGATCGCGGGCACCAGCCCGCGCTCGTCGAAGTGCACGTCGGCGAGCTTCATGCGAAGGCCCGTTCCGGCGGGCGTACCGGGATGCCCACGGCCGCGAGCGTCTTCTTCACATCGCCGATCGTGAGCTCGCCGTAATGGAAGATGGATGCGGCGAGACCTGCATCGGCGCCCGTGGATCGGAACAGGTCGACGAAGTCCGCGGCGGACGACGCGCCTCCCGATGCGATGACCGGTACCGCGACGGCGTCGGCCACGGCTGCGGTGAGGGCCAGGTCGAACCCCAGCTTCGTGCCGTCGCGATCGATGCTGTTGAGCAGCACCTCTCCCGCGCCGCGATCGACGCCATCGCGCACCCAGGCGAGCGCGTCGATCCCTGTCGGCACGCGGCCCCCGTCTACGACGACCTCCCAGTGGCCGTCCGCGGCGCGGCGTGCGTCGATGGACAGGACCGTCGCCTGCGAGCCGTAGCGGGTCGCGATGCGGGAGATCAACCCGGGATCACGGACCGCGGCGCTGTTCACCGCGACCTTGTCGGCGCCGACGCGCAGGATCTCGCCCGCGAGATCGGCGGCGTCGATCCCACCGCCCACAGTGAAAGGGATGAACAGCTGGTCGGCGACGGCCGAGGCGAATTCGACCATCGTGCGTCGCTTCTCGTGCGACGCGTTGATATCGAGGAAGACGAGCTCGTCGGCGCCCTCGCGGTCGTAGCGTTTCGCCAGGTCGATCGCGTCGCCCACGTCCCTCGTCTCGACGAAGCGCACGCTCTTGACCACCTTACCGTCGCGGACATCGAGGCAAGGGATGATCCGTTTCGAGAGCGTCATGAGCGCACCGTCGTGCGTGCCGTCGCTCCGACGAATGCGCGCAGGAGGCGCAAGCCGTTCGCACCCGACTTCTCCGGATGGAACTGGACGCCGAGCAGATCGTCGGTGCCCGCGATCGCGCAGCGCGTCGTGCCGTACTCGACCGTGCCGAGCACATCGTTCGGGCGCGTGGGCTGGGGAACATAGCTGTGCACGAAATAGAACTGGTCGTCGTCGCGCGTGTCCTGCAGCCATGGATGGCTGCCCGTGAGGGTGAGGGCGTTCCAGCCGGTCTGGGGAAGCCGGTCGACGTCCTTCATCTGAACGACGTCGCCGCCGAGGAAGCCGAGCCCGCGCTCCGCGCCATCCTCCTCGCTCCCGTCGAACAGGAGCTGCATGCCCACGCAGATCCCGAGGATCGGTACGCCGCGCTCGCGCGCGCCACGCACCTCGGGCGCGAACCCGTACCGGTGGAACTCGCGGGAGCAGTGACCGAAGTTGCCGACACCAGGCAGCACGATCGCCGTCGCGTCCCTGAGCGATGCCGGATCGCGAACGAGCTCCGCGACGGCCCCGGCGGCCGCGAGACCCTTGCGGACGCTCGCGAGGTTGCCGACGCCGTAATCGATGATCGCGATCATTCAACGCCCCCGGCGGGACCCGCGCTACGCACCCATCCGCCCCTTACTGGATGGCACTTTGCCCACGCGCCGCGGATCGCGCCGGGCCGCGGCGTCGATGACCCGGCCGAGGGCCTTCATCGTGGCCTCGAGCAGATGGTGCGGATTGCCGCCGCGTACCTGCGTGACGTGCAGGGTCAGCCGGCCCGTCTGCGCGAGCGATTCGAGGAAGTGCGGCATCAGCGTCGTGTCGAACGTGCCCACGATGCGTTCGGAGGGCTCGAGGTCGTATGCGAAGGCGGGCCGGCCGCCGAGGTCGATCGCCACGTTCACGAGACATTCGTCCATCGGCAGCGTGATCGACGCGAAGCGGACGATGCCGGTGCGCTCGCCGAGCGCAGCATCGAGCGCGCGACCGAGCACGAGGCCGAGATCTTCGACCGTGTGGTGCTGGTCGACATCGAGATCGCCAGCGGCCTTCACCGTCAGGTCCATCAGCCCGTGGACTGCCATGAGCTCGAGCATGTGATCCATGAACGGGATCCCGGTCGCGACGCGAGCCTGACCCTTCCCGTCGAGCTTGAGGGTGATGGCGACGTTGGTCTCCTTTGTCTTCCGCGAGCGCGAGCCCGCGCGTGGCGCGCTCATGCCCGCACCGCCGAGAACACCGCATCGATCGCCGCGATCACCCTGTCGTTCTCCGCGGGCGTGCCGATGGACACCCGGAGACAGCCGGCACAGCCCGGCCACGACGAGACGTCGCGCAGCAGGATGCTGTGGTCGAGGAACTTCGCGTGCACCTCCCCGGGCGTCCGATCGGCCAGCCGGAACAGGATGAAGTTGGTGACCGAGGGAAAGACCTCGACTCCCGACACGCGGGAGAGCGCGGCGTGCAACCGATCCCGCTCTGTCGCGCACTGCGCGATCCGCCGTCGCACGTCGTCATCCCGTTCCGCGATGCGGCCGCCCACGACGGTCGTGAGCGGGCTGACGTTGTACGGCAGCTGCACCGCCCGGAAGATCCCGGCGATCCGCGGATCGACGATGAGCACGCCGAGCCGCAGTCCCGCGGCCGCGCGGACCTTGGAGAACGTCTTCGCCACGACGATATTCGGATGCCGCGCCATCTCCGGGACGATCGTGTTGCCCGCGAAGTCGCTGTAGGCCTCATCGACCAAGACGAGCGTCTCGGGGTACCGCTCCGCCGCCGCGAGGATGACCGCGTCGTCGATGAGGTTCCCGGTGGGATTGTTCGGCGTCGTGAAGCACACGATGTGCGGCCGGACGCGATCCAGCGCGGCGAGCGCGCGCGGCTCGGTCAGCAGATAGGGCAGGCCGATGTGCTCTTCGGCCACGGTACCGCCGGCGATCTGGGTCAGCCGGCCGTGCATCGAGTACGTCGGCTGGAAGAGCAAGGTGCTACGGCCATGCCCGCCGAACACGAGGAACGTGCTGAGCAGGACCTCGTTGCTGCCATTCCCGAAGATCAGCTGCTCCGGCGTGACGTCGAATCGTCGAGCGAGCGTCTCGCGCAGCCGCGCGCTCGCGGCCGCGGTCGGGTAGCGGTTGAGCAGGATGGCGTCGAGCTCGGTCGCCGTGAGATGGTCGCCGGCCGGGTTCGGCTCGGCCCACTCGTTCGCGTGGACCCGGACGTCCGCCACCATCTGCTGCGTCCGGTACGCCTCGAAGGTCGCGAGATCGGCGCGCGGCGCCGGTAGATGGTCGCTCACCTTCATAGCCTGCCACACGCGCCGCCGCGATGACCGCTAGCCGCGCAGCTCCATCGAGGCGGCGTGGAAGTCCATCCCTTCGTGCTTCGCGATGGCCGCACCGGCGCGCGCCGCCGCGGCGACGTCACGGCCCGCGGTCACCACGGTGGTCCAGTGGATGAAGTCCTCGACCCGCAGGGGCGACGCCCATCGGGCCGTACCGCCGGTCGGCAGACAGTGGTTCGATCCGGCGACGTAGTCGCCGAACGCGACAGCCGTGCGCGTGCCGACGAAGACGGCGCCGGCATTCCGCGCGCGTGCGGCGAGCCGCGCGGCCTGTCCGCCGGCGAGATGGAGGTGTTCGGGTGCCGCGAACGCCGCCGCCTCGAGCGCGGCGTCGAGCGACGGCACGCGGTAGAGGCCGATGGCCCGATCGCCCCCGAGCCGGGAGATGACCGTGCGGACCACGGCGAGGATGCCGTCGTCGTCGCAGAGGAGCGCCGCGAACGGGTGGCCGCCGTGCTCGGCCTGGGCTTCGAGATCGAGCACGATGGCGGCGGGATCCGCGTCTCTCGAGGCGATGACGACGAGCTCGCTCGGTCCCTGCAGCGCATCGATGCCGACATCGGCGGAGACGAGCCACTTCGCGGCGGTGGTGTGCGCGTTGCCAGGCCCGACGATCTTGTCGACCACATCGACCGTTCGCGTGCCGTAGGCGAGCGCCGCGACGCCGGCCGCGCCACCCGCGCGGTAGAGGCCCCGCGCGCCGACCTTCGTCGCCGCATAGGCGAGGGCGGGATCGATGTGCCCGCCTGATGGCATCGGGGACACGAGCACCAGGTCGCCGACGCCCGCGACGTGAGCGGGCACTCCGATCATCAGCGCGGTGGACGGATAGCCGACGGTGCCGCGCGGGACGCATCCGCCGACGCGCGCGAGGGGCCGCGGCACGAGCATCTCACTGAACGCCGCACCGCGATGGGCGAGCCGCTTCGGGCGCTGCGTGCGGTGGAACGCGAGGATCGCATCGTGGGACCGATCGAGCGCCGAGCGCAGCTCCGGTGGGCACCGGCGGGCCGCCGACCGCAGCGCTGCCCCGTCGATCCAGAGATCCTTCAGCCGGGCCCCGGGGTGGTCGAACCGCCGCACGTGCGCGAGGACCGCGTCGTCACCCCGTCGCCGAACGTCGGCGACGATCCGCTGGGTCGCCGCGATCACCGCCTTATCGAAGATGGCGGCCGACCGGCGCCGCGTCACGTCACGGCGGAACGTCGCGAGGTCTCCGACGCGCGTGTTCATCGCGCCGCCCAGGTCTCGAGCTTGGACGCGAGCGCGGCGATGCGCTCGCGATCCCGTGCATAGCTCACCCGGTTGGCGATGAATCGCGCAGTGCAGATCGCGATCTCCTCGACGACCGCAAGGTGATTCTCCTTCAGGGTGCGTCCGGTGCTCACCAGATCGACGATCCAGTCCGCCAGCCCCACCTGGGGGGCCAGCTCGACAGATCCGCTCAGCTTGATGATCTCGACTTGGATGCCCCGATCCTGGAAGTGCCGTTCGGCGACCCGTGGATATTTCGTCGCGACCTCGAGCGAACCGAGGTGGCGGTACGCATCGAACGACCGGTCGACGGATCCCTCCGGCGCCGCAACCACGAACCGGCACCGCCCGTAGCCCAGATCGACGAGTTCGAGG
>DATCPY010000197.1:0-11452 GCA_036569845.1 Candidatus Limnocylindria bacterium
GCAGCTCGGAGCGCCGCACTTCACGCGCGCGTACGTGAGCGCGATCGAGCTCGGCAAGGTCCGTCCCGCGATGAAGTCGCTCGAGTTCATGGCCGAGAAGCTCGGCAAGCCGACTTCGTACTTCCTCGAGGATGCAGAAGCAAACAAGCGCCGCCAGGAACGCGAGTTCGAGATCCGCAGTTCCGAAGCGCTGCTAAGCCGCCAAACGGCGGCTCAGGCGATTCAACGGGCGACCCCGCTGCTCGCATCGGCGACGTCGCCCGCCGAACGTTGCCGGCTTCACCTCATTCTTGGAACTGCGCACAACCTCCTGGTTCAAGGAAACGATGCGCTGCGAGAGCTCGCGGCCGCCGAGCGGCTTGGGCAGTTGGCCAGCGCCGGTACGACGCTTCGGATTAGGTATCAGACAGCGCTCGCGTTTCGCCACAGCGGCAATTCCTTGCAAGCGATCGCGATCTTGCGCCAGCTCTTGGATGACGTAGATCGAGCGCCGGTGCGGGATCAACTCCTGCGGCTGCGGGTCGTCAAGGACTTGGGTGTCATCCTGATCGACAGCGGGGACTACGAGGAAGCGAACAGCTACTTGCTCACGGCTCTCGAGTGGGCACAGGACATCGGGGACGTGTCGGGTCTCGTCTCCATCTACAACGCTCTCGGCTACGCATATCGCGCCCTTGGAGATCTCGACGCCGCAACCGGATATATCCAGAGGGCACTCGCGACGAACGAGGCCCTCCAGGACCTGACCGCAACGGCGATGTTCCACAACACGCTTGCGGTGATCGCGGCAGAACGCGGACACTTTCAAGCGTCAAGTCAGCACAGCGAGCGAGCCATTCAGATTGCCAGCGCCAGTGGGCCAGCATTCATGCTGCCGCACTACATCTGCACGAAGGCTGAAAGCGAGCTCAAGGAGGGCAGGCTCGACGTTGCGGAGACCGATGCGGAACAGGCCCTGGCCGCTGCAAACAACGTCGGGAACAAGCGCGCCGCGGCAGCGGCCAAGATCGTTCTCGCCGACATCAACGCCGCGCGTGGCCGGCATGCGGAAGGGGAGGCGCAATTGGAGGAGGCCGCTGCGCTGTACAAGACATTGGGCGCGAAAGCAGAGCTAGGCGAAACGTACATGCGGCTTAGCAAGTTGGCGGATGGACACGGCGACGCGCGCAGCGCCCAGAAGTACGCGGGTCTCGCATTCAAGGCGACCAAGAAAACGAGCGGATTGGTGGAGAGATAGATGTTTCGGCTGAGCTTCCCTCTGTTCATCTTCGTGATCAACGCGGCGCGACTCGCGCTTTGTCCCGGAGAGCCGCCGATCTGCTGCTAGCTGGTTTGGCGCTCCGTCGCGGTCAGCAGATTCCGTAGCAGCAGCGCCGCGGTCACCGCACCGAGCCCGCCTGGCACCGGGCTGAGCGCGCCGGCCACTTCGGCGACGCTCTCGAGCTCGACGTCGCCGGCGAGACCACTCGGCGTCATGTTGATGCCCGCGTCGATGACCGTCGCACCGGGCTTCACCATCGCACCAGTGAGGAATGACGGTCGGCCCACGCCGACGACCACGATGTCCGCCATCTGCGTCAGCTTCTCGAGCCCCGTGGTCCGGCGATGCGCGATCGAGACCGTCGCGTTCTCCGCGAGCAGCAGGTATGCGGCCGGCCGGCCGATCACCGTGCTCCGCCCGATGATCACGGCGTGCGCGCCTTCCAGCGGGACCTCGTAGAACTTCAGGAGCTCCACGACCGCGTCCGCGGTCGATGGCACGAATCGGGGCCGGCCATCGGCCAGGAACCCCATATTGAACGGGTGCATCCCCTCGACGTCCTTCGCGATCGCGATGTGATCGATGACGTGCGCCTCGTCGAGCGCGCCGGGCAGCGGGGTGAGCAACAGGATCCCGTTCACGCTCCGGTCCATCGAGAGGCGCTCGAGGCGGGTGATGAGCTGCTGTTCCGTCGTGTCGCGGGGCATGAAGCCGCCGGTCGTCTCGATGCCAGTTTCCACGGCGCTCTTCTCCAGCCGCTGCACATACGAATGCGCAGCCGGATCGCCACCGAGGCCGACGATCGCAAGCTTCGGCTGGATCTTCCGTGCGAGCAGCGCTTCGGTGCGAGCCCGTGTCTCACGCTTGATCCGCTCCGCGAGCGGCCGCCCGTGGAGCAGCCGGGCCATTAGCGCGCGATCCGCGATTCCACGAAGTCGGTGATCCGCTTGCGCTGCGCCTCCGCACCGTCGACCGCGCGGTCGAGGTCCTCCGACAGCGCCTTCACTTGGGCCGCGTCCTTGATCGACGCGAGGTTGATCATCACGTTGAGCGCGGCGCCACGAAGCGCGGTCTCGGCCAGGAAGGCACCGACACCGATGTCGCTCACCGTCGCGGTCGCGGCCCGCTCGACGGTGCGCTCACACAGGTCGAGGAGCCGGCGGCTGGTCTTCGTGACCTCCAGGGGCACGCGCGACGCAGCGAGCAGCGCGGATTGGATGCGCTCCGTCCGGGCGCGTTTCTCGTCGTCGGTGGCCTTCGGCAGCTTCATCGCCTCGCTCACGCGCGCGTACGCCGCGCTGTCGTCATCGACGAGACGGACGAAGTCCGCGCGGAGGTTGTCGGCTTCGGCGATAAGCGCGCTCGTGGCTTCGCTCTTCTCCTTGCGCTCCGCGATCCGTCCCACCATCGCAGCGAGCGCGGCGCCCATCACGCCGGCGTACGCCGCCGCGCTTCCGCCGCCGGGGACAGCCGCCGACGATGCGAGGTCATCGCCGAAGGCGCGCAGGGTTCGCTCGACGAGGCGTTCTGTCATGGAGACGCGAGTTTAGGTGTTGGCTGCGGTCGTGATCGGCGCGCGGCGATGCGCACCCCGAACACGATCACGGCCGCGCCGGCCAGCTGCACCGGCAGCGGACGCTCAGCGAGGATCACGAACGCGAGCAGCAGCGTGGCGATGGGCGTGAGATAGGACACCATGGCCGCGAGGCTCGCGCCGAATCGGCGCACGGCCCAGAAGAACAGGACGTACGCGACCCCCGTCGAGAACACGCCGAGGAAGCCTGCGGCGAGCCAAGTCTCGGTGCTCCAGGACGGCACATCGCGGTACGCCTGCGCCAGCAGCCCAAGTGGCAGCAGCATCGCCGTCCCCATTGCGACCATCAAGGTCACGTACCCGAGTACAGCCTCCTTCCGAAGAACGATCGCGCCAATGGTCAAGCTGGCGGCCCAGGCCGTGGCCGCGCCGAGCTCCAAGAGGTCGCCGCGCAGGCGCGAGGCGGAGGCCTCACTCGCGCCCTGTTGCCCGCCGATGATCACCAGAGCGGCTCCGACACTGGCGATCGCGAACCCAAGCACCTTCCGCGAGGTCAGCCGCTCGTGGATGAGCGTCGCGAACAGCGCCGTCGCCATCGGGATGGTCGTCGGGATGATCAGCGCACTGTCCGACGCCGGCGTCTGGCTCAGGCCAACGAATGCCAGAGTGTTGAAGCCGAGCACGCCGCAGGCAGCCGCTGCACCGATGAGTCGCCAGCGGCGCAGCGGGATGGGCGTGCGGGTGATGGCACACGCGGCGAGGAGCACGACGGACGCGATCGCGAAGCGCATCGTCGAGAGCTCGAGCGGCGGGACGGCGGTCACGCCGAGCTTCGCCGCGATCCATTGGCCGCCCAGGGTCAGGGCGAGCGTGGCGTAGACGGCCACGACGGTCGGCGACTGACCGGTCATCGGCGCGATGCTACCGGCGACGATTTGTGACCGCGTGATGCCCATAGACTCGCTGCGTATGCCACGTGCGCGCGCCACTCCGATACGGCGTAAGGCCTCGACCGCCGCTCGCGCATTCCTCTTCTCCGACCTTCGTGACTACACGAGCTACGTCGAGGCGAAGGGCGACGCGGCCGCGGCCCGGCTGCTGCGCGAATATCGCACGCTGGTCCGGCGCGAGGTCGCCCGTCACGATGGCGCTGAGGTAAAGACCGAGGGCGACTCGTTCTATGTCGTCTTCGACAGCGCATTGAGCGCCATCGAGTGCGCGGTCTCGATCCTCCGCGCGGCCGAGGTCCAGAACGATCGGGACCCGTCAATGCCACTGCGCATCGGCGTCGGGCTCCACGCCGGCGAGACCGTGGAGTACGACGATCAGTTCGTGGGCTCGGCCGTGAATATCGCGAGCCGTCTTGCCGGCAAGGCGCAGGCGATGGAGCTCATCATCAGCGACACGCTGCGCGGCCTCGTGCGCACGAGCCAGAGCCTCGCGATGACCGATCGCGGACCGCTTGAGCTGAAGGGTGTCGCGGAGCCCATCCGCGCATGGAGCGTCGAGTGGCGCGAGCGCTCGGCAGCCGCGGCACCGCCGGCCACACCGCCGCCGATGGCGTCGGCGCCGGCCAACGCGCCGGCTGCCGGTCAGCTGCTCTGCCCGGTCGTCGTCGGCCGCGCGGCCGAGACGGCCGCATTCGACAGGGCACTGGCGGCTGCGCTGGGCGGCGCCGGACAAACGGTCGTGCTCGGTGGCGAGGCCGGCGTGGGCAAGTCGAAATTCGTCCGCGAGGCGCAGGTCCACGCCACCGCGGCCGGCGCCCGTGTGTTGGTGGGCCTGACGCACCAGTCCGATTCGGCGCTGCCATATGCGCCATTCGTGTCCGCCATCCGGTCCGGCTTCCATGGACTCGATCGTGATGAGCTCGGCCGCGTTCTGCAACGGAGCGCGCCCGACCTGGCGGAGCTGTTTCCCGAGCTCGGCCGCATCGAGCGTGCGGTCGCGCCGACCGGGCTCGAACGTCATCGTCTCACCGTCGCGTTCCAGCACCTGTTCCGCGCGTTCGCTCGCGAGACGGCGGTGCTGGTCGTGCTCGAAGATCTGCATTGGGCCGACGAAACGAGCCTCGAGCTGCTCCAGCAGCTCGCCCGCGAGCTACGCGACGCACGTGTCCTGATCCTCGCGACGTATCGCAGCGACGAGATGCACCGGCGCCATCCGTTCCTGCGCACGCTCGCCGAGCTCCAGCGTGAGCGTCTCGTCACCGAGATCCAGCTCAAGCGCCTCACTCCCGACGAGACCCGCGAGCTCATTCGCGCGACGTTCGCGGCGCGCGATCCGGAGGTGAATGTCTCGAACGAGTTCCGTGACGCCGTCTACGCCCGTTCGGAGGGCAATCCCTTCTTCACCGAGGAGCTGCTCAAGGCGATCGTCGATTCTGGTGGCGTCTACTGGGGGGAGGGCGACGGCTGGGCGCGCAAGCCGATCGACCAGCTGGCCATCCCCGGCTCCATCGTGGAGGCGGTCCGGGCGCGCGTCGAAGAGCTGTCGAGCGAGGCCCGCGACACGCTCTCCGCTGCTGCGGTCATCGGGCATCGCTTCGAGTTCGAGCTGTTGCGCGGCGTGACCGGGGCCGACGAGCGCGTGCTCGAGACGCGCATTCGCGAGTTCATTGAGCTGCAGCTCGTGACCGACGCGAGCGGAAGCGACGAGGAGCACGCCTTCCGCCACGCCCTGACGCGCGAGGTGATATACGACGACCTCCTCGTGCGCGAGCGCAAGCGCCTCCATCGCGCGGTCGCGGACGCCCTCGAACGCGACCCGGACGCCGAGCCGTCCCTGCTTGCGCACCACCTGCTCGCGGCGGGCGAGCTGGCGCGCGCGCTGCCCAAGCTGCTGGAAGCCGCGAGCCGCGCAGCGCGAGCCGACGCACCGCGTGACGCCGCAGGGCACTTCGAGCGCGCGGTCGAGATCGGGGTCCCGGACGACCAGCTCCCCGGCGTCCTCGAGCAGATCGCGGAAACGTATCAACACTTCGACGAAGGGCGGTCCCTCAAGGCGGCGATGGAAGCAGCCGCGGCGTTCCAGCAGCGCGGCGATCATCGCGGGCGCTCGCGGGCGCTGCGTCTTGCGAGCCGGCAGCATTGGCTGCGCGGTGAAGGCGAGCCAGCCGCAGCGACCGCTCGGGAGGCGATCGATGTGCTCGAGGGCGAGGAGTGCGTCGAGCTTGCGCGCGCCTTGGCCCACCTTTCCGGGCTTCAGATGACCGGCGGCCACTACGCGGAGTCGGTCGAGACCGCGGATCACGCGATCTCCCTTGCCGAGCGCTTCAACGATCCCTTCGCCCTCGCCAATGCCCTCATTTCCAAAGGCAGCTCGCTGATCAGCGGTGGGGACGCTGCGGTCGCAGTTGCTCTCGTCGATCGCGGACGGAAGGTAGCGCTCGATGCCGGCCTCGTGACGACGGCCGCGCGGGCGTGGAACAACCAGTCGCTCTACATGGCCTTCATCGGCTGGACCCTCGAGCGGCAGCTTGCGTTCGTGCGGGAAGGCATTGAGTACGCACGGTCCCACGGACAGGAGCGCAGCATGCTCGCGTGGCTCCAGCGCGGCGAGGCCGAACTGCTGGCGCAGGGTGGCGACCTCGAAGGCGCTGTTCGCACGTGGGACGCGGTGCGTCAGGGTAGTGACTACCTCGGTCCCGCGGGACAGACCCTGTGTCGGCTGGCGCTCGACGGTCCCCAGGCGCTGCGGACGGCCGCACTCGAGGAACTCGCGCGTCGCGAGCGCGGTGACCCGCAGCAGTACGTGCCGACCGCCGGCCTCGCCGCGCTGGTGCTCGCGCTCTGTGGCGAAGGAGATGAAGCGCGGCGCATTGCTGAGCGCCTTCGCGATCGCTGCCAGGATCCGGCCGTCGCCACCCTCGTCGGGGGGCCATGGCATGCGATCGCCACAAGTGTCGCGCTTGCGACAGGCGTGAACGAGCTCCTGGATGTCGTGCGTGCGCATGACCGGGCGCCGAGTCCGCGGGCGCGCGACATGCGCATGGCGGCCGTGGACGCGGCCGCGGCGATCCGTGCTGGCGATCTCGGAACGGTCGGCACGGCTCTCGGCCATTATTGGGAGATCGCACGGGAGCTCACCTTCGATTTCACCGCCGCTCAGCTCGTGATGTACGTCGCGATCTCGACGGGCATGGAGATCGTCGCGAAGGTGCCGGAGTGGCAGGGCCCGCTCGGCCTGACGCGGGAGTTCGCGACCAGGGCGAACGCGCGCTGGTGGCTCGAGCAGCTCCCCGGCTGACCCAACGCCGCGGATCATCGACCGCGTCCTCGTCTATGCTTTGACCACATTCATCCAGAGAGGCTGAGGGAACGGCCCGTTGACGCCTCGGCAACCGGCGGAGTCCCGCTGCGGTGCCACTTCCGTCCTTGGACACCAAGGGAAGATGAAAGGGGTCATGGCCGTTGGCATCGCTCGCGTCGCTTCTCCGTCAGGGGGAGTTCGTCCTCACCGCTGAGCTCAATCCGCCGAAGAGCGCCGCCGCGTCCGTCGTCCGGAGGCGCGCCGAGGCGCTCAAGGGCATCGTCGACGCGGTGAACGTCACGGACAGCACGCGCGCGAACGTCGCGATGGCCGCGATCCCGGCGGCGGTCCTCGTGCGCGACGCGGGCGTCGAGCCGATCGTCCAGGTCACCGGCCGCGATCGCAATCGCATCGCGATCCAGGCGGATCTCCTCGGCGCCGCGGCGCTCGGCCTGCCGAATTTCGTGTTCATGAGCGGCGATGACCCGAAGGAGGGCAACCATCCCGACGCCGTGAACGTGCAGGACTTGAACGGCGTCGAGCTCGTGCGGACCGCCGCGACCTTGCGTGACGGCAAGCTCCTCAACGGCGACGAGGTGAAGCATCCGCCGCGGTACTTCATCGGCGCGACCGCGTCGCCCGTGGCGCCGGGGGACGTCGAACGCACCCTCGAGAAGGTCGCCGCCGGCGCGCAGTTCATCCAAACGCAGCCGGTGTTCGACGTCGCGCCGTTCAGCCAGTGGCTCGCTCAGATCCGCCGGCGCGACAAGGACGTCGCGATCATCGCGGGCGTCCTCGTGCTGCGCTCCGCCGACCAAGCCGAGCGCCTCGCGACGGTCCCGGGCATCGCGCTGCCGGCGGCGATCCGCGCGCGAATGCAGGCCAGCGCGGATGGCGAGACCGAGGGCATCGCGATCGCGATCGAGACCCTGCGGGCGCTCCGCGCGCTGCCCGGCGTGAACGGCGTCCATCTCTACGCGATCGAATGGCCGGAGGCGATCCCGCAGGTCGTGCGGGGCGCCGGCCTGCTCCCGCGACCGAAAGTGAAAGAGGTAGCGACAGCGTGAAGACCACCGTCATCGGCGCATTCCCGAAGATCAGCGACCAGCCCGGCGGGCAGGAGCTCCGGCAGGCCCTCCACAAGCAGGACCGTGGCGAGCTGAAGGAGCACGAGCTCGACGCGGTGTACGACGCGGTGACGAAGAGCGCGATCGGCGAGCTCGAGGCCGCCGGCATCGACGTCATCAACGATGGCCAGGTCCGCTGGGACGATCTCCTCGCGCCGTTCGCGAGCGCGTGGAAGGGCGTGAAGCGCGGGCCGCTCGAGCGGTTCTACGACAACAACACGTACTTCCGGCAGCCGACCATCGACGGCCCGATCTCGAGCGACGGGAAGACGCTGGTGAAGGCGTTCACGTACGCGAAGTCCATCGCGACGCGCGAGCTCAAGGCCGCGGTCGCGGGGCCGATGACCTTCGCCGCGCTCGCGATCGACAAGCATTACCGGTCGCTCGAGGATCGCGTGCTCGCGGTCGCCGACGCGATCGCTGCGGAGGTGAAGGGCCTCGGTGCGGCCGGCGCGACGCTCGTGGATGTCGAGGACCCCGGGCTCGTGCACGACCCGCAGCACATCGAGCTCGCGCGCGAGGCGTACGCCCGCATCGCAGCCGCCGGCGTGCCGATCGCCATCCAGGCGTACTTCTTCCCGGCGGACCGGATCCTCGAGGTGCTCGCATCGTTCCCCGTCGCGCAGGTGGGCATCGACGTGCGGTCGCGCGAGACGACAGCGCTCCGTCGGCTCGACATCTTCAAGGGCAAGACCGTCGTGCTCGGGATCGTCGACGCGCGCAACACGCGCCTCGAGACCGCGAGCGAGCTCGCCAAGCTCGTGGAGGAGGCGCTCAAGCTCGTGCCGGCAGACAGCCTGTGGCTCGCGACCACCACCGGACTCGAGTACCTGCCCCACGACGTGGCGACCAAGAAACTCGCGGCGCTGGCGGAAGCGGCGCGCGGAGGAGTGCCGGCATGACGGCTGACAGCATCCTGCTCACGACATCGGTCGGCTCCTTCGGGAAGCCGGATTACCTGCAGAAGGCCCGCAACGCGAACGCGAAAGGCAAGCTCGGCGCGACCGAGCTCGCCGAGCTCGAGCGCAAGGCCACCGCCGAGTGGATCAAGGTCCAGGAGGAGATCGGGCTCGACATCCTGGTCGACGGCGAGATGTACCGCGGCGACATGGTCGCGTACTTCGCGGACCTGCTCGATGGGTACAGCGAGGGCGGTCTCGTGCGCTCGTACGGCAACCGCTACTACCACAAGCCCGTCATCTCAGGGAAGCTCGCGCGGCCGAAGCCGATGACCGTCGAATGGTTCCAGTACACGCAGTCGCTCACCCAGAAACCGGTGAAGGGCATGCTCACCGGTCCATACACGATGCTCGACTGGTCATACAACGAGGCCTACCCGACACGGCGTGACGCCGCGCTCGCGCTCGCCGAGGTCGTGCGGCAGGAGGCCGAGGATCTCGATGCCGCCGGCGCGCAGTACATCCAGATCGACGAGCCTGCGATCCACGCGCGCCCGGAGGAGCTCGAGATCGCGATCGAGGCGATGGGCATCGTCACCCAGAACCTCAAGGCGAAGACGATCTCCCACATCTGTTACGGCGACTTCGCCGCGATCTACCCCGGCATCCTCGACCTGCCAGTCGACCAGCTCGACCTCGCGATGGCGAACTACGAGTACCGCTGGCTCGAGCTCATGGATCGCCTGCCGTTCACGAAGGAGATGGCGATCGGCATCGTTGATGTGCACACCCACGAGATGGAATCGGTCGCCGAGGCGGCCGAGGGGATCCGCAAGGGTCTGCGATACGTCAGCCCCGACAAGCTGCTGCCGCATCCGGACTGCGGCCTCAAGACCCGGCCGGTCGACGAGTCGATCGCGAAGTGCAAGGTCGTGGTCGAGGCGACGAAGGTCGTCCGCGCGGAGCTCGCGAAGAAGGCCGTCCCCGCCTAACCTCGCCGCGTGGACCTGGTCGCGGAGATCGCGGCGCTCGACCGCGCGACGCTGGAGCCGATCGTCGCGCGGGCCGTCGGACGTCCGGTCGCCATCGACGAGTGGCGATCCGTCCCGTTCTCGTACCAGGTGACGAACGCGTTGTCGGCCGGGATATTCCGGATCAGCGGTACCGCGAACGACGGCGGCGACTGGTCCGTCATCCTCAAAGTCCTGCGACCGGCCTACGACGTGCTGCTGGCTCGGTTCCCCGCGGAGAGTCGCGCGGAGCTCGAGGACGCGTACCTCTGGGATCGCGAGGTCCGCGCATACGAGTCGGGACTCTTCGATCGGCTGCCATCCGGCTTCGCCGTGCCGCGAGCGCTCGCGATCGAACGTCGGCCGGAGTGCTGCTGGCTGTGGCTCGAGGATCTCGGCGGCGAAGACGCCCGCTGGGACATCCCGCGTTACGCCCTGGCGGCGCGACACCTCGGTCGGTTCAACGGGGCCTTCCCGGCCGGCGTCTTCGAAGCGCCATGGCTGACGCGCACCTGGCTGACGACATGGCTCATGACCGGTTTCGGCTCTCGCGCGCAGATCGTGCTCGACAACGACGCGATCTGGGCGCACCCCGACGTGCGATCCGGCTTCGGGAGCGACACGCGTGACCGCCTTCGTGCTGCGTGGCCCGCGCGCGAGGCGATGCTCGGGCGGCTTCTCGCGCGTCCGCAGACGCTCTGCCATCTCGACGCGTTCCGGAAGAATCTGTTCGACCGGCACGGTGAGACGGTTGCGATCGATTGGTCGTACATCGGTACCGCGCCGATCGGCGTCGAGGTCGGCCACCTCGTCATGGGGAGCGTCGCGTTCGCCGAGCACGGCCACGACACGCCGGCGCTCGCGGCTGCCGCACTCGATGCGTATGTCGGTGGATTGCGCGATAGCGGGTGGCAGGGCGACGAGCAAGAGGTGCGCGAAGGCTTCGCGCTGTCGGCGATCCGGTGGGTGTTCATGCTCGGCTGGATGGGAGCGGTCCTCGACCCGGCGCGGCGGGCCCAGATCGAGACATGGGCTGGTCAGCCGCTCACGGAGCAGGTCGCCGAGGCGGGCGCTCGCACGTCCTACTTGCTCGATCTGATCGACGGTGTGAGCTAGCCGAACGCCCTCGCGCTGCCGAGCTAGGCTCCGCGGGCATGGCCACGCCACTCGACGAGGCGACCGAGCTCCTCCAGACGATGATCCGCAACCAATGCGTGAACGACGGCCGGCCGGAATCGGGCGGCGAGGTCAAGAACGCGAAGACCCTGGGCGCATACCTCGCCGGACCGGGAATGGACATCCAGCAGTACGAGTCGCATCCGGGTCGGGGAAGCATGACGTGCCGCGTCGAGGGCAGCGACAAGAAGGCG
>DATCPY010000198.1:0-2536 GCA_036569845.1 Candidatus Limnocylindria bacterium
GTACGAGGCCGCGCCCCACGGGGCGATGATGCTGAGCGGCTGCTTCGGCCTCGTGCGCGGGGTCGAGCGCCTGCGCGAGCGCGAGGCGTCCACCCCCACCTAGGTCCCCGGGACCGCCGCGGCGATGCTCTCGAGATGTCCGCGGGCATGCCCGGTGGCGAGCCGGCCGGCGACCCACACGGCGTCGCGCTCACGGCCCTCGAAGACGAACGCCGGCTGCGACAGCGCCGCCTCGTCCATCCTCCCGAGCGCCGTCGCGACCCGATCGACGCTCGACCGGGCGAGCTCGATCACCTCATCGCGGGTCGGCGTGGCGTGCGCGGCGGCTACCGCGGCATTGAGCGCGTGCGTGTCGCCCCAGCTGAACAGATGCGGGCCGTGGTGCTGCTGCGCTTCCTCGATGAACTCAGCCTGCCGCTGGAAGCCGCGTGCGATATGGAAGGCGACGAGCCCGGTCGACCATCGTTCGCCCGCGGTCTCGCGCCGCCAGTCCGCGTCGGAGAGGGAGCCCACGACGGTCTCCAGCTTGGCGAGCGTCTCCCGCAGTGCGGCGACCGCCGCGGTGACCCGTTCGGACATGCCGCGAGCGTAGAACGAGAACGGGCCCTGCCTTGCGGCAGGGCCCGTCGATCGTTCCGAAAGGTGCCGGACGGTTACGCGAGGAACTTGCGAATGAACGGGTCAGCGAAGTAGATGAGGAACGCCACGGACGCGACCCACATCCAGAGCGTGACTTCCTTGCTCTTGCCGCTGACGAGCTTGAGGAACGCGAACGCGAGGAACCCGGCTCCGATGCCGTTGGTGATCGAATACGTGAGCGGCATCACGAAGACGGTCAGCAGGATCGCGAAGCCCGTCGCAAAGTCGACGGCCCCGGACTTGTTCAGGTCCAGGAGCGGCCGGAACATGAACCAACCGACGAGCATGAGCGCCGCGGCGGTCGCCTGCGGCGGAACGATGCCGGCGATGGGTGCGAGGAAGATGGCGAGCAGGAACAGGATCGCCGTCACGAGGCTCGCGAGCCCCGTGCGTGCGCCCTCCGCGACACCGGCGCCTGACTCGATGTACGTGGTGTTGCTCGACGTGCCGAAGATCCCACCGAAGAGCGCGCCGAGCGAGTCGACCCAGAAGACGCGGTCCGCGCGGTCGATGCGACCGTCAGGACGGAGCCAGCCACCCTCGGCCGCGACCGAGGTCACGGTGCCTGCGGTGTCGAAGAAGTCGGAGAGCATGAGGGAGAAGATCGTGAGGACCGCTGCGACGACACCGAGCTTGCTGAAGACGCCGAGGACATCGAGCTGCCCGACGGTGCCGAAGTTCGGAGTGTCGAGCAGGTTCGGCGGCATGACCGCGACGCCCGGAAGGTCCTTGTAGGTCGCGCCGCCGGCCGCGGCGTTGACCAGGACACCGACGATCGTCGCGCCGATGATGCCGAAGAGCAGCGTGCCCTTGACACCGCGTGCGTAGAGGAACGTCGTGATGATCAATCCGGCGATCGTGACGACCGCCGTGCCCGAGTTGAGGTTGCCGAGCGCGACCGGATCCGACGGGTTGCCCGTGCCGACGGCGAGACCGCCGTTGAACGCCCCGATCGCGAAGATGAACGCGCCGATGCCGGCGCCGATGCCGAGCTTGAGCTGATACGGGACCGCATCGAGGAGCGCGCGCCGCAGGCCAAGGGCCATCGCGATGCAGATGGCCCCGCCTTCGAGCGCCACGACGCCCATCGCGGCCTGCCACGAGAGACCCGCGCCCTTCACGAGACCGAATGCGACGACGGCGTTGATGCCGAGACCTGCGGCGCCGGCGTACGGATAGTTGGCCCAGAGCGCCATGCCGCCGGTGAAGAGTGCGGCCATGAGTGCGGTCGCCGCGGCGACAGCCGGGAACGACATGCCGGCGTTGGACAAGATGACCGCGTTGACGACGAGGATGTACGACATGACCAGGAAGTTGGTCACGCCGCCGCGTACTTCGGTGCCGATCGTGGAGCCGGTCTCGGTCACCTTGAAGTAGCGGTCGAGCATGTTGCGCTCCGCGGGAAGAGCTGGACTACCTGCTGCCAATTGATCCCTCCTCTATCCAGTGCCACACCGGCAACCGAAAGAGGCGTCGTACGAGGTCCCCTCCTCTGACCTCGGCGCGATGCTACAGGACGAGTGCGAGGAATCGAAGCATCGCGTCGAGCGCAAGCTGACCGCCAATGCCCCACGACACTCCGTCAAAGCCGTGGCCGGCCCACGGCAGCTCGATGAGCGCGACGGTGTCCCCCGCGGCGCGGAGAGCAGCGGCCAGCGACTCAGAGTGATGGGGCTGGACGATCTGATCAGCCTGGCCGTGGATGAGCAGGGTCGGCGGCACCGGCCGGTCGAGGAGAGCCTGCGGCGTCGCCTGTGCGTACCGAGCAGGCACCGCGTCGGGACTCCCGCCCATGAAGCCGGCGATGGCCTCGGAACCGCCGATGAGATCCGGGATCGCCGGCATGCGGTAGCCCGTGGCGAGATCGGTCGGGCCGTACAGGGAGATCACCCCGCGA
>DATCPY010000199.1:0-4532 GCA_036569845.1 Candidatus Limnocylindria bacterium
CGGGAGAGGTCGCCTAGTGGCCTAGGGCGCTGACCTGGAAAGTCAGTAGTCGAAAGACTCGCGAGTTCGAATCTCGCCCTCTCCGCCGAATGACCGTCATCGCCTTCGACGTCAACGAGACGCTGCTCGATCTGCGCGCGCTGGATGCGCCGTTCACGGCCGCCTTTGGCGATGCCGCGCTGCGTCCGCAGTGGTTCGCGCTCATGCTCCAGGTCGCGTTCGTCGGTGGGCTCACGGGCTCGTACGTCGACTTCACGACCGCGCAGCGCAGTGCCCTGGCGATGCTCGCGACGCGGCAGAAGGTCACGCTTTCACCCGCGCAGGCCGACGCCATCGTGAACGGGATGCGGACCTTACCCCCACATCCGGAGGTGCGCGACGCGATGGTCCGGCTCGGCGCGCGCTTCCGGCTGGTCGCGCTCACGAACAGCCCGGCTGAGGTGGCCGAGGCGCAGATGCGGAACGCTGGCCTGCGCGACCTGCTCGAGGCGGTGCACTCCGCCGATGCGGTGCGCCGGCTCAAGCCGGCCCCCGAGCCGTACCGGATGGTCGCGGAGCGCGCCGGTGTGACGATCGGCGAGGTGCGCCTGGTGGCCGCGCACGGCTGGGACATCGCCGGCGCGCTCGCCGCCGGATGCCGCGCGGCGTTCGTCGCGCGGCCCGGAGCGACGCTCTACCCGCGCGGGCCGCAGCCCGACGTCGTCGGGCCGGACCTCACGGCTGTCGCCGACGCGCTGCTCAGCGGCGGTGCTTGACGATCGTCTTCACGATCGAGCGTGCCATGACCATCCCGACGATCGGGATGAGCATCCCGCGAAGCGCGAGCCGGGTGGCGTCGATCGCCGGCTCCCAGCGCACGTCGCCATCCTTGATCACGAACGCGCCCACCGGGCGCGCGCGCACTCCGTAGCCCACGCCGCCTCCGGAATCGGCCGCCGTGACGGTGTCCTGGGCCTTTTCGAGGACCTCTTGGATGTTCATGGCCATCTCCCCATCGCGTTGCCGGTCCCCGATCATCGTCCCATGCCCGGTGCTAGCGTTGATGACGCTGTGCTAGGCGGGGAGCTAGCGGTGCCCTGTACCCGCAATCCGCTTCAGCGGGGCTGAATTCCCTCCCGAGGTCCGTCGTCCCGGCTCCTGTTCGCGCGTCGCGGCGTTGACGATCGGGTCCTGTGCAGCAGTGACCCGCGAACCCCGTCAGGTCCGGAAGGAAGCAGCGGTAAGCGGTCGTCGCTGAGTGCCGCAGGCAAGCCTGATCCGAGCCAAGACGCGCGAGCGTGACCGAGATGGCGTGATCGACGGAGGGTGCACGGCATTATCCTGACCTCGTGCCCGAGCGCGCCGCCCTCTACCGCCGCTACCGCTCCCAGACGTTCGCCGAAGTGATCGGTCAGGAGCACGTCACGCGCACGCTCAAGAACGCCATCGCCAGTGGCCAGGTCGCGCACGCGTACCTGCTCGCCGGCGCGCGAGGGATCGGGAAGACCTCGATCGCGCGGATCATCGCGAAGGCCGTGAACTGCCCGAAGGCGAAGGACGGCGACCCGTGCGACGTGTGCGAGAGCTGCGTCGCGATCCGTGACGGTCGCTATCTCGACCTCATCGAGATCGACGCCGCGAGCAACCGCGGCATCGATGAGATGCGCGACCTGCGTGAGAAGGTCCGGTTCGCGCCGTCAATGGGCCAGTACAAGGTGTACGTCATCGATGAGGCCCACCAGCTCACATCCGAGGCGTTCAACGCCCTCCTGAAGACCCTCGAGGAGCCCCCGGCGCACGTGATCTTCGTCCTCGCCACGACCGAGTCGCAGAAGATCCCGGCGACGATCGTGTCGCGCACGCAGCGCTTCGACCTGCGCCGGATCCCACACCAGAAGATGACCCAGCAGCTCGCCGCCATCGCGAAGAGCGAGAAGTGGCAGGTGGAGCCCGCGGCCCTCGAGGCCATCTCGCGGCACGCGCAGGGCTCGCTTCGCGACGCGGAGAGCATCCTCGACCAGGTCGCGAGCTACGCCGAGGGAAAGGTACGGGTCCAGGACGTCGACGAGCTGCTCGGTGCGACCGATTGGGAGGAGACGAGCGTGCTGTTCGACGCGATCGCCGCCAACGACGCGGCGAAGGCCGTCGGCCTCGTGCGCACGCTCGTCGACGACGGTCGCGATCTGCGGCTGTTCGTGCGCCGGGCGATGGATCACATGCGCGCGCTCGTACTCGTCCGCGCGTCCGACGCCGTGCCGGAGACCGCGACCGAGAGCGTCGCCGCGGTCCTGCGCACCCAGGCGCCGCTGTTCTCGCTCGATCGGCTGGCGAAGATCGCGCACCGGCTCATCGAGGCGGAGACGCAGCTACGCACCGGCGAGGGCACGCCGCTGCCGCTCGAGCTCGCGCTCCTCGACCTCACGACCACAGCGGGCGCGGCCCCCGCGCCTTCGACCGGGCCGAAGCCGGCCGCGGCGCAAAGCGCGCCCGCGAAGCCGGCGTCGCCGGCGCCGACCCGCTCCACGAATGCGGCGCCGCAGTCCCCACCGCGACCGCAGGCCGTCGTCGACCTCGCTGAGCGCCGGGCCCAACAGCCGAGCAACGCCGCGCCGAGCGTCGCCGGCCCGGTCGGCGCCGCGTCACCCGGTGTGACGCTGGAGCGCGTGCGCGCGGCGTGGGATCAGCTCCTCGAGCGCGCAAAGGAACGGAGCATCGCGAAGGCCGCGCAGCTCGTGAAGGCCGAGCCCGTCGCGATCGAAGGCGGGACCATCGTGCTCGCGTTCAGCGACGAGTTCGCCCGGCAGATGTGGGACCGGCAGCGCGCCGAGCTCGAGCGCGATCTCGGCGAGCTCGTTGGCACGGCGATGCGCGTTCGGTGTATCAAACAGCCACTGTCGGGGGCGACCAACCCGCAGCCCGCGACCGAAGATCCAATGCTCCGCGCCGCGCTCGAGACGTTCCGCAGGCCAGACCGCATCCTGGAGGTCGAGTGAAATGAAGAACATCGGTGATCTGCAGCGCATGGCGAAAGAGATGCAGGCCAACATGGAGAAGGCCCAGACGGAGCTCGGTGAGCTGACGGTCACCGGCACGGCCGGCGGCGGCGCGGTCACGGTCGTCATGACCGGGACGCAGGACGCCCGCGAGATCAAGATCAGCAAGGACGCGGTGGATCCCACGGACGTCGAGACGCTGCAGGATCTCGTGCTCGCGGCGGTGAACGACGCGCTCGCTCGATCGAAGGAGCTTGCGGCCCAGAAGCTCGGCGGCGTGACCGGCGGCCTCAAGCTCCCGGGGTTCTAGCGGGGCTTGACCCAGGCTCTCGCGCGCCCGCTCGCCCGGCTCATCGACGAGCTCTCCAAGCTGCCGGGCGTCGGCCCGAAGACGGCGCAGCGGCTCGCCTACTACATCCTTCGCGCGTCACTGTCCGACGCGGACGCGCTCGCGAGCGCGGTGCGCGCGGTGAAGACGGACCTGCGGTACTGCGGCACGTGCTTCAACATCGCCGAGACCGATCCCTGCGCCGTTTGCGCGGCCGACGACCGCGACCACACGATCGTGTGCGTGGTCGAAGAGCCGCTCGACGTGCTCGCGATCGAACGGACCGGCCAGTTCAAGGGCGTCTACCACGTGCTGCACGGCGCGATCTCGCCGGTGAACGGCGTCCGGCCCGACGACCTCAAGATCGCGCCGCTCGTATCGCGCATCCAGGCCGGCGGGATCGCGGAGCTGATCATGGCCACGAACCCGAACCTCGAGGGTGAGGCGACCGCGATGTACATCGCCCAGGCCCTCGGTAACAACGGCGTTCGCGTCACGCGCCTCGCGCGCGGCCTGCCGATGGGCGGGGACCTCGAATATGCGGACGAAGTGACCGTGAGCCGCGCCCTCGAGGGGCGCCGGACCTTCTAGCCGGCCCGGCTCGCTTCGTTGGCCGCGGGCGCGGTTGACGTCCGCGGTGGCCGGTCGGTATGATGATCGTCCGCAATAAAGCCCGTGGCCAAGTTCCGTTTGGGAGGTCTGGGCCCGATCTTTAACAGTTGAAAAGTGGCAGGAACTCATACAAGCGCGGACTCGTCGATACATAAGCCATTCGAACTCGAGCCTTTTAAGGACCGTCCGAAAGGATGGTTCCTTTTTTGTCGGAGAGTTTGATTCTGGCTCAGGACAAACGCTGGCGGCGTGCATAAAACATGCAAGTCGAACGGACCAAAGCCCGCAAGGGCTGAGGTGAGTGGCGAACGGCTGAGTAACACGTAGGTGACCTGCCCTGAAGTGGGGGACAACTCGTCGAAAGACGAGCTAATACCGCATGTGATCACTGATTCATTTCAGTGCTCAAAGTCGTAAGACGCTTTAGGAGGGGCCTGCGGCCGATTAGCTAGTTGGTGGGGTAATGGCCTACCAAGGCTGCGATCGGTAGTTGGTCTGAGAGGATGACCAGCCAGACTGGGACTGAGACACGGCCCAGACTCCTACGGGAGGCAGCAGTTAGGAATTTTGTGCAATGGGGGAAACCCTGACACAGCCACGCCGCGTGCGGGATGAAGGCC
>DATCPY010000200.1:0-14008 GCA_036569845.1 Candidatus Limnocylindria bacterium
AGCGCCTGATCCTGCCGTGCCGCCCGCCGCTCCTCGTACTTCTTCGCGCTCGCGTCCAGCTTGCCGAGGAACCGCGCGAGGTTGTCGCGGGCATGCTCGGCCTCGGCGTCGAGATCCGTACGCTCGAAGACCCGCCAGTGACGAAGCAGCGGCCAGAGGATGTCGTCGTGGTGGATCCGGAGGTCGTAGATCCCGGCCTCGGCCATCTTCGCGGCCTTCCGCACGAACCCGGTGATCCCCGCACCCGGCATCTCGAACGTGAGGACCTCCTCCGTGATCGCCTTCATCACCGCCGACGGATCGACCTCGAATGCGGCGGACAACGCGTCGCGGTAGAAGACCATATGCAGGTTCTCATCGGCCGCGACGCGGCTCATGATCCGATCGGCGACCGGGTCCGCGGAGTAGCGGCCGGTGTTCTGATGCGACACTCGGGTCGCGAGCTCCTGGAACGACGTGTACGCGAGCCCGCGCAGCGCCCGCATCGGCCGGTCGTACCCGAGCTGCACGTTCTGCATGCGGCCGCGCTCGAGCATGATCGGGTCGATGTTCCGCGTGACCACGAGGTAATCGCGGATGACGATCGCGTGGCGGCCCTCCTCCGCGGTCCAGCGGCCGACCCAGAACTTCCAGGCACCGTCGCCCTTCTCGAAGATCGCGCGGATCAGGTAGTGGTACGAGGGGAGGTTGTCCTCGGTCAGCAGGTTGACCTCGAACGCCGTCTGCGCGATGCCGGTCAGCCTTGCCTGGTCGGGCGTCCACGGCTCCTTGTCGAAGTCGCGCCCCTGGCTGTAGGGGATGAAGTCGTGGGGGAACCATTCCTTCGCGACGGCCAGGTGCCGGTCGACGAGCTTTGCCACGGCGGGCTCGATCTCGGCCAGCAGCGCCGCCTCGGCGCGGTCGGTCCCGCTCAGTGACACGCGGTCATGTTCCCACAAACCGTGCCATCCTTATCGGGTGATCGACCGCCTGGCCGTCCTGCTCGTCGCGCTTGCCGCGATGCTGTGGGGCACCGACGCCCTGTTCCGAGCGCCTCTCCTCCAACATCTTGGCGGCGATCCGGTGCTCCAGGCGACCCAGCTGGTGACGATGGAGCACATCGTCCTGACGGTCGCCTGCCTACCGATCATGTGGGCGGCGTGGCGGGAGATCCGTGCCCTGAACGCGGCGCAATGGCGGGCGATCGTGGCCATCGGCGTCGGAGCGTCGGCGCTCGCGACGATCCTATTCACGATCTCGTTCGGATACGGCCACTTCATCGAAACGCTGCTCTTGCAGAAGACCCAGCCGCTCATCGCGATCCTCCTCGCCAACTTCTGGCTCGGCGAGCGCATCTCGCGGCGGGCGTGGCTGTGGGTCCCGGTGGCGATCCTGGGCGCGTACTGCATCGTGATCCCCGACCCGCTGGACCCGCGCGCGGCGTGGGAGGACTTCCACGTGAGCGCCGGTCTCTTCGCGCTCGCTGCGGCCGCGCTGTGGGGCGGCGCGACGGTATTCGGCCGCTACGCCCTCGCGTCGGTCCGCTTCACGACGCTGACCGCGCTTCGATTCACGACCGCCCTCCCGGCGCTCGTCATCGTGCTGCTCCTGCTCGGCGGCCCGGCGGGCTTCGGGAACTATCGCTGGAGCGACGCGTCGCTCTACGTCGCGATCGCCCTCGTCCCCGGCCTCTTCCCGATGCTCCTGTACTACCGCGGCCTCGCGAGCACGCCGGCGTCGCTCGCGACGCTCGCCGAGCTGGCCTTCCCGATCACCGGGATCCTCGTGAACCTGTACCTCGTGAGCCCGCCGCAGACGATCAGCAGCTGGCAGCTCGTCGGCATCGTGGTGCTCGTAGGTTCGCTCATCGCCCTCGACTACACGAACGCGAAGCGCCCGGCGAAGCTCGAGCGCGGCGCCGAGGTCGCGCTCACCTAGGGCGGAAATGGGCATCGTCATCGTCGCCACGATCCTCGCGTTGTTCGCCATCGCAGCGCTGCTCCTTGCGCTCGTCGCGCTGCGGCGGGCCAACCGCCCGCGGCGGGCGCTTCCGGTGAACTGCGGCGACTGCATGTTCATGATCCCGCGGGCGAAGATCTACAAGCGCGAGACGCTCGAGGACGCCGACGGCATCGTCCATTACCTCTGCCAGCAGCGCTGGATCGAGATCACCCCGTACTCGCCCCGGTGCGAGCTCGGCAAGAGCAAGACGCGCCTCACGACCGTCCCGGATTAGCGATATGGTCCGGCCGGTGCCGGATCCCTTCGCCGCATTCGATGCGCATGTCCGGGCGCGACAGCAGGAGTACGTCGACGAGCTCTGCGCGCTCGTGCGCATGCCTACGGTGTCCGCGCAGAGGAGCGGCATCGAGGAGACCGCGCGGACCGTCCTCGAGCGCGCGATACGCGCGGGATTCGCCGCGACGGCCGAGCGCGTGAGCGGCGGACCGCCGACGATCATCGGTGAGCAGGGGAGCGGTCTCCGCACGCTGCTCGTCTACGACCACTACGACGTGCAGCCGCCCGACCCGCTCGGCGAGTGGACGACGCCGCCATTCGAGCCGACGGTGCGCGACGGCTTCCTCTTCGGCCGCGGCACGTCGGACAACAAAGGGAACCTGATGGCCCGGCTGCAGGCGATCGAGGCGTACAAGGCCACTGCCGGCCCGCTCCCGCTCAGGGTCCGCATCCTGTTCGAGGGCGAGGAAGAGATCGGATCGGCGCACCTCGGCGAGCTCGTTCGGACGCACGCGGAACGGCTGCGCGCCGACGGCTGCATCTGGGAGGCCGGCTACAAGGACGCCGCGGGCCGGCCGACGGTGAGCCTCGGGCTCAAGGGGATCTGCTACGTCGACCTGAAGGTCCGCGGGACGACGCAGGACGCGCACTCGTCCGTCGGCGGCATCGTGCCGAACGCCGCGTGGCGGCTGACCTGGGCCCTGGCCTCCCTGAAGAACGAGCGCGACGAGATCACGGTCGACGGCCTGATGGACCACGTGCGAAAGCCGAGCGCCGCGGATCTCGCCCTCCTCGAGCGGATGCCGTGGAACGAGGACGACTTCAAGAAGATCTACGGCATCGACGCCTTCGTCGGCGGGCTGACCGGCACCGCGTTGCTGCGCCGCTACTTCCTCGAGCCGACGTGCACCATCTGCGGCCTGAGCTCCGGCTATCAGGGCGAGGGCTCCAAGACGGTGCTCCCGGCCGTGGCGAGCGCGAAGGTCGATTTCCGGCTGGTGCCGGACCTGACGCCCGAGCTCGTGCGCGACCTCTTGCGGACGCACCTCGACGCGCGCGGCTTCAGCGACGTCGAGATCACACCGCACCACGGCGAGCGGCCCTCGCGCTGGCCGCCGGACTCCGACGTCGCTGTGGCCGCCGTCGCGGCCAACCGCTCGGCCTACGGGACGGCGCCGGTGGTGTACCCGCTGATGGCCGGGTCGGGGCCGATGGCCCAGGTCTGCGATCAGCTCGGCATTCCCGCGGTCGGCTTCGGCTCCGGCAACGCGGGCTCCGCGAACCACGCGCCGAATGAGAACATCGCGATCGCGGACTACATCGATCACATCCGCGCCTTCGGCCGCTTCCTGCACGCGTTCGCGGGACGACCTCTGGATTGAACGCGGGCGAGCGGCACGCGCTGCTCCTGACCCTCGGGTTCCTCGCGTTCGCCGCGGTCTACAACGGCTTGGTCATGAGCCCGGTGCTGGAGCAGATGGCCCGGGAGTTCGGGATCACGACCGGCACCGCGGGGCTGGTCGTCGCGGCGTACGGCGCGCCGGGCATCGCCGTCGCGCTCGTCGCGGGGCCGTATTCCGACCGCATCGGGCGCAAGCCGTTCCTCGTCGTCGGCCCGCTGGTGATGGGGATCGCGACGCTCGCGGCCGCGGCCGCACCGACGTTCGGGTTGATCATCGCAGCCCGCATCGCGTCCGGCATCGGCGCGTCCGTGCTCTTCCCGAACATCAACGCGACGATCGCGGACATCTTCCCGTTCCGCGAGCGCGGCCGGGCGATCGCCACCGCGATCGGGATGAACACGATGGCCAGCGTGGTGGGCGTGCCCATAGCGGGGATCGTCGCCGAGGCGACGAGCTGGCGGGTGTCCGTCGCGTTGGTCGGCGTGCTCGCGATCATCGCGGCCGGCGTCCTCTTCGCGCGGATGCCGAACGCGCAGGGAACGAATCGCGAGTCGAAGGTCCGCGCGCTCTATGCGCTCATCCTCCGTGACCGCTCGGCCGTCGCCGCGATCGGTTCGAGCTTCCTCGGCGCGCTCTTCTGGTTCACCTGGGCCACGTACCTGGTCGTCTACTTCCAGCGCACCTTCGACCTGGGCCAAGGCCCGGCCTCGACGGTCGCGCTCACCCTCGGGCTTGGCGTCCTCATCGGCAGCCAGATCGGCGGGAGGCTGGGAGACCGCATCGGCCATCGCCGTATCGTCGGCGGGAGCGTCCTCATCTCCGGTTTCCTCCTCTTGCTGCAGACGAACCTGCCGCTGCCGCTCGCGGCGACGGCGGTCTTGAACCTCGCGCTTTCGGCGGTGATCGGCGCGCGCTTCGCGACCAACAACGCCCTCATGAGCGAGCAGGTGCCCGAGGCGCGCGGGACGATGCTGGCGCTCTCGGCGGGCGTCGCCAGCGTCGCGATCGTGGTGGGGGCGCTCGTCGGAGGGGTCATCGTCGACGGTCCCGGTTTCGGGACCCTCGGGATCTTCTGCTTCGTAGTCGCCGTCCTGGCCGCGCTCGTCGTGCTGCTTTTCGTCCGCGAGGAGCCGATCGACCTCGAGGTCCAGCCGCTCCGTTGAATGGGGCTCGGCCGGGGCCGGCGAAGCCGGGCCCGGCCGCACGACGGCCGCCCCGCGACCATTAATGGTTACGAGACCGTTACCGAGACGTGATGGACGGAGCCCCCTACGGATGGATTTGGGCACGGCACCTGCCCCCTCCTTACTCGCTAAGCGATTAAGCGAAAGGAGCAAAGGCCGATGGCAACGCCAGTTAAGAAGCCTGGTGGCGGGATGACCGTTGCCGAAGCCGGCCGCATGGGCGGCAAGCTCGTCAGCGAGAAGTACGGCGCCGAGTTCTACAAGGGGATCGGCAAGAAGGGCGGCTCGAGCACCGCGGAGCGATATGGGTCCGAGTTCTTCGGACGGATCGGTCGCAAGGGCGGTAAGGCCGTCAGCGAGAAGTACGGTCCCGGTCACTTCGAGCGGATCGGTCGGCGCGGTGGCCAGAAGGTCGCATCGCTGGTCGAGCGCGCGAAGACCCTCGAGGCCGGCCTGCCGGTCGACGTCGAGCGCGCCGAGCACGCCGAGCAGGAGCGGCCCGAGCCGGAGATCCGGCACGAAGAGAGCATCGGAGCCTGATACTCACCCTTCGTGGGTGAGTCACCGCAGCGAATAGGGACGCGGGTCGTGCGAACGGCCCGCGTTCTGCCGTCCGGCGCCGGAACGCCGCTCGTCCCGCCGCTCGTCCAGAGCGTGGCGTTCGACTACGGGTCCATGGACGAGCAGGACGCGATCTTCGCCAACGAGAAGCCGGGCTGGGTGTACGGCCGCTACGGCACGCCCACGACCGCGGCGCTCGAGGCGGGTCTCGCCGACCTCGACGAGGTCGCCGACGCCGTGTGCTTCGTTTCCGGGATGGCCGCGATCGCGACGCTCTTTGGCGTCGTCATCGCGGCAGGCGGGCGGATCGTGGCGCAGGAGGACACCTACGGCGCGACCCGGGCGATGCTCCAGCGGTTCGCGATCGAGCGGAAGGCCGAGGTCGCCTTCGTCGATCCCACGGACCTCGCGGCCGTCCAGGGCGCTTTGAAGGAACGCCCGACCGCGCTCCTCTACGTCGAGGCGATCAGTAACCCGCTCCTCCGGGTGACCGATGTGGCAGCCCTAGCGGAGCTCGCGCACGCGGCCGGCGCGCAGCTCTGCGTCGACGCGACGTTCGCCACGCCCGTCCTCTACCGCCCGGCGGGCCTGGGTGCCGACCTGGTCCTGCACTCGCTCACGAAGTACATCAACGGTCACGGCGACGTCATGGGCGGCAGCGTCGGCGGTCCGCACACGGAGATCGCGAAGCTCCGCGAGCGCGTCATGAGCGACGGCGCGTACCTGCCGCCGCACGAAGCCTGGCTCACGATCCGCGGCATGCGAACACTGGAGCTGCGCGTCACGCGGCAGTGTGCCGGCGCGCTCGCGCTCGCGACGCACCTCGCCGGTCATCCGAAGGTCGCGCGAGTCTTCTACCCGGGGCTGCCGTCGCATCCGCAGCACCAGCTGGCCCGCGACCAGTACGGCGAGCGCAGCGGGGGAGTCGTGACGTTCGCGTTGACGGACGACACGAAAGCCGCGGCCTATCGCTTCCTCGACGGCCTCGAGGTCGCGGCGTCCGCGACGACGGTCGGGGATCTGTTCACCGAGGTCCTGCACCCTGCGACCGCATCCCACCGGCGCATCGAGCCGGCGGAGCGCGCGCGCATGGGGATCACCGACGGGACGGTCCGCGTGTCCGTCGGCATCGAGGATCCTTATGACATCGTGGCGGACATCGACCAGGCCCTGGGGCGGGTCTAGCGCTCGCGGAACGCCGCTAGTGCTCGCGGCGCAGGTGGTCCAGCACCTCGGCCATGACCCGGCAGTCGATCTCGTTGTAGCGGGAGACCTCGCGCATCAGCTCGACCGCGCCCATCTCGCCACCATCCTTCGCGGCGATGTCGGCAGCCGCCCACGCGCCCGCCATCGCCCCGGTGCCATCGGCGAGCCCTTCGCCCCACTCGGTCTCGATCAGGCCGTGTGACTTCATCGCGCGCGCGACGGCCTTCAGCCCGAAGCTCCGCGCGCCGCGCACGACCACCGGTACCGGATGGACGATGCGCTCGAGGAGGTCGTACCAGCCGAGGAGCGGCCAATCCCGGTCCGGATGGCGGGCGCGGGCCGAGCTGTACGCGCCTTCCATGAACACCGTCTCTGCGGCCGACCAATGGAAGATCCGCGCGTCCGCGACCCCGCCGAGGCCGGCGCGCTTCGCGAGCCCCTCCAGGTGGGCGAGCCACGCGTCGATCATGGCGGCCTCGGCCGCCGGGGTGAGTGAGCGCGCGGTGAACTGCGCGAACTGCCACACGCCGCCGGCGTAGGTGCCGCAGCCGATCTGGAAGATGAGCGACTGCCCACCCTTGCGCGGGAACGACGCGAAGTCGTCGTTGAGGTCGTTGACGGTCTCGAAGTCGACGTACAGCTCGAGCGGCGATCGCTCGCGCCAGCGGCCCAGGTCGGCGTCGATGCGCGCGGGGCGCACCGGCGCGCCGGTCTCGCGGTTCGCGGCGATCATCGCGTCGAACATCGCTGGATGCGTCTCGCCGCTGATGCCCAGCAGGTCCGCCGAGATCTGCGGGTCGTCCCAGCGTGTGACCCCGCGTTCGCGCGCCCGATCGCGCATCGCCGCGCTGACGCGCCAGAGGAGCGTGAGCTCGCGCAGCTCCTCGGCGAGCTCGCGCTTCGCGACGTGCCAAGGGTGGTCGCGGTCGTTCTTCATGTTCGGCCAGAGCTCGGGGATCGTTGGCTGCGGCAGCACGCTCCACGCGGCGCCCTCGTGACGGACCCGGCGCACCCACGCCCGCCCTTCCGCGACCACGTCCGACAGCGCCGCCTCGCGCGAGCGCACGTACGTCTCCGCCGGAACGCGCGCGAGCTTCTCCCAGCATGTGTCGCCGCGCCCGCTGTTGCCCTGGCGCCAGGCGCGCCCGAGAACGTACCCGAACGGCGCCTGGTAGCCCTGGACCCGCGCGAGCATCTCGTTGTACGTCCACACCTGCGCGCAGGTCGCGAGCTCGCTGGACGTCGAGAGCGATCCGTCCTTCAGGAGGTCGGACGTCGAGAACTTGATGTCGATGACCCGGTAATGCCACGCCGCGCCGTGCAGCGCCGGGGCGGGGAAGCTGACGTCATCGTTCTCGCCGAACGCGTCCCCGCACAGCGTCGCGAGGACGTCCGACCGAACTAGCAGATCGATCCGGCCGTAGGTGCGCGTCTGGGGATCGCGGAGGAGCCCCTGCGCGATGGCCCGCTCGCCGCGCTCCATCGCCGCGACGGTCGCGCGGGCGGCCGCGAGCGACCGCGCGTCGTCGCGGTCGACGTCGATGCGCGCGAGCCCGACGCGCTCCTCGAGGTCGTCAAGGACCGCGTCCTCGAAGCGGCGGCCCTGCTTCGCGAGGAACTGCTGGAAGTCGAAACGCTCGTCGTATGCGGCGCGCTGGTCGTCGCGCGCGATGCCGCGCTCGCCGCCGTACCGGTCGAGCCAATCGAGGATCGCGTCGTTCCGCGCCCAGTTGCGGATCGCGTTCGCCGACACCCAGTCGTCCCAGTCGGTGTCGGTGGTCGGGAGGACGGTGTTGCCGTCGTCGCGCGTGACGAGCGCGAAGGCCCCGCGGACCGGCCGCCCGATCGAGATCGAGAGCGTGAGCTGGGTCGGGCCGCGGTCAGCCATCGAGAAGTGCGGCCAGCTTGCCGAGGTCGGGGGCCTGCGCGAGCGGCGCGGCGTCGTCCGGCGGCGGTGCGCCGAGGCGGTTCGCCCAGTACACGTCCATCCCGGCACGCTTCGCGCCGCCGACGTCGTGGGCCGACCCAGCGACGAAGAGCACACGCGTGGCCTCCAGGCCGATCGCGGCGAGCGCCGCCCGATAAGGCCGCGGATCCGGCTTGTACGCGCCGGCCTGTTCTGCGGTCATCACGAAGGCGAACTCGCCGGCCTGCTTCGCCGCGCGCTCGCCGAGCTTCTGCGAGCAGTTCGTGACGATGAACCGCGGCGTGTCGCCGAGCGCGACCAGCGCCCGTCTGGAGTCCGGCCACGGCTCGGCCTCGCCCCACCGCGACAGGAGCGTCGTGGCCTGCGCCCGCCCGAGCCCGACCTCCGCGGCGCTCTCGTGGACGAGCTCGCCGAAATCGCGATACGGCTTTCCCCGCAGCAAGCGCTGGTTCGCGGTGTGCCAACGGGTCCCGACGTCGTCGTCGCCAGCGGCCGATCGCCAGAGCGGGAGCGTGTCGAGCAGCGCCGTGAGCAGGTCGAAGCCGACGGCGTCGTATCGGGGCATGCGTCTAGGCTACGCGGCGATGGGACGCTTCATCGTCGAAGGGGGCACGGCGCTGCGCGGGGAGATCACCGCGAAGGGCAACAAGAACTCGGCTCTGCCGCTGATCGCAGCGAGCCTGCTCACGAGCGAGCCGGTCATCCTGCGGAACTTGCCACGGATCCGAGACGTGAATGGGATGCTCGAGATCATCGCCGGCCTCGGCGCGACGGTGGAGTGGCTCGACCCGCACGCGGTGAAGATCGTGTCGGCGAACGTGAAGACGACGACCATCGACCCGAAGCTCTCGCGGGAGATCCGCACGTCGCTCCTCATCGCCGGGCCGATGCTCGGCCGGTTCAAGAAGGTCACCCTCGGCCCTCCGGGCGGCGACGTCATCGGCCGCCGCCGGACGGACACGCACTGGCTCGCGCTGCAGCGATTCGGCGCGACGCTCAGCCACGACCGCAGCGGCTTCGGGCTCGAGGCGAAGGAGCTGAACGGCGCCGACGTGCTGCTTGACGAGGCGTCGGTCACCGCGACCGAGAACGCCTTGCTCTGCGCGGTGCTCGTCCCCGGCCGCACCGTGATCCGCAACGCCGCGAGCGAGCCGCACGTGCAGGAGCTCGCGATGGTCCTGGTGCAGATGGGCGCGAGGGTGCACGGCATCGGCACGAACACCCTTGAAGTGCGCGGCGTGCCCGAGCTGCGCGGGGTCGACCATGAGGTCTGGAGCGATCACCAGGAGGTCGGCTCGTTCATGGGCCTTGCCGCGATGACCCACGGCGAGCTCACGGTGCAGCGTTGCGCTCCGCAGCATCTCGGGATGATCCGCGCGGTGTTCAAGCGGCTGGGCATCGACTCGAGCATCGATGGCGACGAGCTGCACGTGCCGTCGAAGGCGCATTACGTCATCGAGCAGGATCTCGGCGGAAAGATCCCGAAGGTCCAGCCGCAGGTCTGGCCGGGGTTCCCGTCGGATCTGACGAGCATGGCGACGGTCTTCGCCACGCAGGCCGAGGGCACGGTGCTCATCCACGAGTGGATGTACGACGCGCGGATGTTCTGGCTCGGCACGCTCGAGACGATGGGTGCGCGGCTGCTGCTCGCCGATCCGCATCGCGCGCTGGTCATCGGACCGACCCAGCTCTACGGCACGGACATCCGCAGCCCCGATATCCGCGCCGGTCTCGCGCTCCTTGGCGCGGCCCTCGCCGCCAAGGGGACGAGCGTCATCGACAACATCGACCAGATCGACCGCGGCTACGAGGACATCGACGGCCGGCTGCGGGGCCTCGGCGCGAAGATCGAACGGGTGGCGTGAGCGCGCTCGAGACCCAGCCCGCGCACGTCCCCGCGCGGTCCTACGTCACGCACCTGGAGTGCGCCCGGTGCGGGGCCACCGCGGACGCGACCAAGCTCGCGAACCTCTGCCCCGCCGATGGCGGTCCGTACCTCGTTCGCTACGACCTCGACCGCCTGCGATCGGTGCCGCGCAGCATGCTCGCCGGCCGCCAGGCGTCGCTGTGGCGCTACCGGGAGCTCCTCCCGATGGACGATCCGAGCAACGCCGTGAGCCTCGGCGAAGGGAACACCCCGATCATCGAGCCGTTCGCGCTGCGTGAGTCGCTCCAGCTCCATCGCCTGTTCATCAAGGACGAGGGCCTCCTGCCGACCGGTACGTTCAAGGCCCGCGGCGCCGCGATCGGCGTCACGCGCGCGCGCGAGCTCGGCGCGACGACCATCGCGTTGCCCACGGCCGGGAACGCCGGCGCCGCGTGGGCGGCGTACGGCGCGCGCGCCGGCATCGGGGTCATCGTCGTGATGCCCGCGACGACGCCCGACACGATCCAGCGCGAGACCGCGGCGTACGGCGCGCGGGTGTATCTCGTCGACGGGTCCATCGCGGACGCGGGCGCCGTCGTGAAGAAGGCCTGCGCGGACTACGGCTGGTTCGACGCGTCGACGCTGAAGGAGCCGTACCGCATCGAGGGCAAGAAGACGATGGGCTTCGAGATCGCCGAGCAGGCCGGGTGGACGTTGCCGGATGTGATCGTCTACCCGACCGGCGGCGGCGTCGGCCTCATCGGCATGTGGAAGGCGTTCGAGGAGCTGCGTCGGATCGGCTGGGTCGAGGGCGACAAGCTCCCGCGGTTCGTCGCGGTCCAGGCCGCGGGCTGCGCGCCGATCGTGAAGGCGTTCCACGCCGACCAGCTCGAGTCGGAGCCGTGGCCCGATCCGACGACCTTCGCCGTGGGCATGCGGGTGCCGAAGGCTCTCGGTGATTTCCTCATCCTGCGGATCCTCCGCGAGTCGAGCGGCATCGCGATCGCGGTCACGGACGACGAGATCGCCGCGATGATGCGGCTCGTCACGGTGAGCGAAGGGCTGCTGGTGTGCCCTGAGGGCGCGGCCGCGATCGAGGGTGCGCACCAGCTCGCGAAGCAGGGCTTCATCGATCCGCACGAGGACGTGCTCGTCATCAATACCGGCACCGGCCTCAAGTACGCGGAGTCACTGCAGGGCGACCCGCCGATCCGCTTGGCGAAGGGCGATCCGCTCCCACGGCTCGAGCGCCAGGTCGCCGAGTAGACTGGCAGCCAAGCATGCGGGGGATCACCGGCGGACGCGGCATCCTGGGCGGAGCGGTCCTTTTGGCCGTCGGATTCGGCGTGCTCCTGCAGGCGATGGGCACCGCGGACGCGGGCGCGTACCTGTTCCTCTTCCTCGGCATCGCCTTCGCGCTCGCGTACGTCGCCGGCACGCAACAGTTCGTGTACCTCGTTCCAGCGGCGACGATGATCGGCTTCGGGCTCGGGCTGATCATTCCGACGGCGTTCGGTCTTGGGGACCAGGCATCGGGGATCTTCCTCGCGTCGCTCGCGATCGCGTTCGTCGTCATCTACCTGCTGGCGCCGTCACGCAGGATCCCGCTCCTGGTCGGCGCGGTCATCGGCGTCGTCGCGCTCGCCGACATCTTCACCACGATCCCGGTCGTGCCCGACGCGCTCAAGCCCTATTTCGTACCGATCATCCTCATCATCACGGGCGCGTACCTCATCTTGGAGCCCCGTACGCACTAGCATCGCTCTGATGCCCATTGCATCCGACGTCCTCGGGGTCGTCGGCAACACGCCCCTCGTGCAGCTCAGCCGCCTCGGCAAGGGTCTGAAGCCGCGCATCGTCGCGAAGCTCGAGATGCTGAACCCCGGCGGCTCGGTGAAGGACCGGATCGGCCTCGCGATGATCGAGGACGCCGAGAAGCGCGGCCTGCTGAAGCCCGGCGGAACGATCGTCGAGCCCACGAGCGGCAACACCGGCGTCGGCCTTGCCATCGCCGCCGCGCTCAGAGGCTACCGGCTCGTCTGCACGATGCCGGACAAGCAGAGCCAGGAGAAGCGCGACATCCTCCGGGCGTACGGCGCCGAGGTCGTCATCTGCCCGACGGCGGTCGCCCCGGATTCACCGCAGTCCTACTACAAGGTCGCGGAGCGCCTGGCGAAAGAGCTGCCCGGCGGCTTCATGCCGGGCCAGTACTGGAACCAGCAGAACGTCGCGGCCCATTACAAGACCACCGGGCCCGAGCTTTGGGCCCAGACCGAGGGCCTGATCACGCACTTCGTCCTCGGCATCGGCACCGGCGGCACCGTCACGGGCGCGGGCCGTTACCTGAAGGAGCAGAACCCCAAGATCCAGATCGTCGGCGCGGACCCCGAGGGCTCGATCTACACGGGCGACGTGCATCCGTACAAGACCGAGGGCATCGGTGAGGACTTCTGGCCGGGCACCTTCGACAAGACGATCGTCGACCACTGGGTCACGGTCTCCGACCGCGACTCGTTCCTCACCGCGCGGCGTATCACGCGCGAGGAGGGCATCCTCGCCGGCGTCTCATCCGGCACGGCGATGTTCGCCGCGCTCCAGGTCGCGAAGGAGCTCGACGCGCAGGCGCTGGTCGTCGTCCTGCTCCCGGACTCCGGCAAGTCGTACCTCTCCAAGCTCTACAACGACGAGTGGATGCGCCAGAACGGCTTCCTTCAGCGGTTCGCGCACCTCATGCGCGTCGGCGATGTGATCCGCGATCGCGAGGGCGGCACGCCGCAGATCGTCGTGGTCTCGCGCGGCGACACGGTGCGCTCGGCCATCGACACGATGCAGCGATACGGCATCTCTCAGATCCCGGTCGTCGCGAACGGGACCGCCGCGTCCGTCGACGACATCGTCGGCAGCGTGCAGGAGCGCACGATGCTCGATCGCGTGTTCCGCGAGCCGGCACTCGTCGACGCCACCGTCGAACGCGTGATGGAAGCGCCGTTCCCGATCGTGCAGGCGAACGAGGACGTCGAACGTCTCTATGCGGAGCTCGCAGGCGGCGTGCCTGCGCTCCTCGCGGTCGAAGATGGCCGGCCGGTCTCGGTGATCACCAAGGCGGATCTGCTGGAGTTCGTGGCGCATCAACGGCGCGCCTCGCGCTAGACAGCCGCCGAGCTCGGTTGCTCGGCGGAACTGGCATCGCATCTGCAAACAAGAGACCTAGATACGACCGCAGACCGCTAGTTGCGTCGATGCGCACATGCTTGACTGTGTGCTCCTCAGCCACGTAGACAGCGTGTGTGCGACCCTCGCGGCGGGCCCGCCGCTCCAATCGAACGAGAGGACGCCCATTCCCATTGGCTGAACAGCACGGCGCCATCCACCCGAACGCAGTTGCCGCCGCGGAGGCACAACTGCTGCCGCACGCTGTGCAAAAGCACGCGGAGCGGATCCTCGAGAGCGTCTGCGACCCGAGCCGGCTGCGGATCGTGCAGGCGCTTCGCGCGACGCCGCTCACGGTGAGCGAGCTGTCGAAGGTCATCTCGAAGACCCGCGCAGCGACCAGTCAACACCTGAAGGTCCTGCGCGGCGTCGAGGCCGTGACCGCGGAGCGGCACGGGCAATTCGTCGTGTACTCGCTCTCGGAGCACGTGCA
>DATCPY010000201.1:0-38131 GCA_036569845.1 Candidatus Limnocylindria bacterium
GTTGATGTGCACGCAGTCGAAGCCGAGGTCGCCGGGTCGTGCGACGCCGAGCAACGCGTTCATGTTCGCGCCGTCTCCGTAGACGAGCCCGCCGGCCGCGTGGACCGCGTCGCAGACCTCGCGCACGCGCTCCTCGAACAGCCCAAGGGTGTTCGGGTTCGTGAGCATGAAGCCGACGACGTCGTCGCCGAGCGCGGCCTTGAGCGCGTCGAGGTCGACGTTGCCGCGTGCGTCGCTCTTCACGGTCGTCACGTCGAAGCCGCACATCGCCGCGGACGCCGGGTTCGTGCCGTGCGCGGAATCCGGCACGATCACGCGCCGGCGCTTCGTGTCGCCGCGCGCTTCGTGGTACGCCTTGAACATCAGGATCGCCGTGAACTCCGCGTGCGCGCCCGCCGCCGGCTGCAGCGTCACGTGATCCATCCCGCTGATCCCCGCGAGCAGCTCCTGGAGCTCGTAGAGGAGCTGGAGCGCGCCCTGGACCGTCTCGTCCGGTTGGTGCGGATGGATATCCGAGAAGCCGGGCAGCGACGCGGCCCGGTCGTTGATCTTCGGGTTGTACTTCATCGTGCACGAGCCGAGCGGATACATCCCCGCGTCGACCGAGTAGTTCAGCTGCGCGAGGTGCGTGTAGTGCCGCACCACCTGGGGCTCGGAGAGCTCCGGAAGCGGGAGCGGCACGCTACGGGCGAAGGCTGCGGGGATCATCGCGTCGGCCTCGTCGCCGCCGCGAACGTGACGACCGCCGCGACCGGGCTGCTGCAATTCGAACAGCAGCGGCTCGAGCGCCGGCATCTCCGTCTTCGTGCCGGTCTCGAACCGCACGCGCCCGCTCATGACGCGGCCATCTTTGAACGAGGCTCGCGTGGCGGCGGCGAAGCCGCGGCCGCGCGCACGATGTGGCCGACCGCAGTTACGAGCGAATCGATGTCCGCCTCGGTCGTCAGCTCGGTGCACTGGATCGTCACCCCGTCGCCGCACCCGGTGTAATGACGGCCGATGCCCTCTCCGACGAGGATCCCGTCCGCGAGGAGCGCGGTGCGAAGCTCGCCGCCGAGCGGCGTGCGCAGCGCGAAGCGGTCGAAGAACGGCGCGCCCGCGCCGACGGTCACCCCGGGCAGCTTCGCAAGCCGGTCCGCGAGCGCGTGGGCGCGGGCCACGCCGATGCGCGCCGCCGCACGGAGCGAGTCCGGGCCCATGAGCGACAGGTAGACCGACGCGGTGATGGCCGCGATCGCCTCGTTGGTGCAGATGTTGGAGGTCGCCTTCTCGCGGCGGATGTGCTGCTCGCGGGTCTGCAACGTGTTCACGAACCCGCGCGTCCCGGTGGCATCGACGGTCTGCCCGACGATGCGGCCGGGCATCTGCCGGACCAGCGCGTCCCGGCACGCGATGATCCCGAGGTGCGGCCCGCCGAACGAGAGCGGGATCCCGAGCGGCTGACCCTCGCCGACGGCGATGTCGACGCCGAGCGCGCCCGGCGGATCGAGAAGCGCGTTCGCGTGCGGCTCGGTCACCTGAACGCACAGGCTGCCGGCGGCGTGCGCGGCCTCGGCGATCGCGCGCACGTCCACCAGCGTGCCGAACGCGTCGGGGTGCTGGACGATGAGGCACGCCGCGCCGGCCGCGTTCGCGGCCAGCTCGCGCGACGGGACCTCGACGATCTCGAGCTCGGGCCCCTTCGCGTACGTCGCCAAGGTCTGGCGGAACTGCGAGAACACCTCGTTCGCGACGACGACCCGTTTGCGGCCGGTCAGGCGCACGGCCATGAGCGCGGCCTCGGCCACCGCGGTCGCCCCTTCGTACATCGACGAGTTCACGACGTCCATCGCGAGCAACTCGGACAGGAGCGACTGGTACTCCCAGATGGCCTGCAGGGTGCCCTGGCTCACCTCGGGCTGGTACGGCGTGTACGCGGTGAGGAACTCGCCACGCAGCGCGAGCACCGGGACGGCCGCGGGGATGTACCGGCGCTGCACCGGACCACCGATGAAGAACGGGCCTGACCCCGCGGTGCGATCGAGCGCAGCGATTTGTTCCATATGCACCTGGATCTCGGCTTCGGAGAGTCCCGGAGGAACGCCCATCGCGGGACCGCGCGCGTCTTTCGGGACCGCGGTCAGCAGCTCGTCGACGCTCTCGATGCCGACCCGCGCGAGCATCGCTGCCCGGTCGGCGTCCGTGTGCGGCGAGTAGGGGTTCTGGCCCACTGGCGCTTTAGTCCCCTGCTGCGGCGGAGCCCTCGCCGATGTGCGAGCGGTAATCGTCGGGTGAGAGGAGGGCGCCGAGCTCGCCCTTGTCCGCAAGGCGGACCTTGATCATCCAGCCGTCGCCGTAGGGCTGCGAGTTGACGAGCTCGGGGCTCTCGATGACCTTCACGTTCCGTTCGAGGACCTCTCCCGAGATCGGGGCGTAGACATCGCTCGCGGCCTTCACGGATTCGACGACGCCGAGCGAAGAGTGTTGACGGACCCGGGCCCCCTTCTCCGGGAGCTCGACGAACACGACGTCCCCAAGCTGCTCCTGGGCGAAGGCCGTGATGCCGACGGTCGCGGTGTCACCGTCGACCCGGATCCACTCGTGCTCCTTTGAATAGCGCAGATCGTCGGGAACGCTGCTCACTTATGTACTCCTCTTATAGAAAGGGACCTTCACGACTTTAGCTGGGATGTCACGGTCACGAATGCGCACGTCCACATCGGTGCCGATCTTGGCGAGCTCCGCGGGGACGTAGGCGAGCGCGATGTTCTTCTGCACCGTGGGACCGAAGGTGCCGCTCGTCACCTGGCCGACGACCGACCCGCCCTTGGTGACCAGGTAGCCGTGCCGGGCGACGCCGCCGGTGACCTCGAGGCCGACGATGCGCCGCTTCGGGCCCTGCTCCTTGGCCGCGGCGATCGCGTCGCGACCCACGAACGGCTTGTCGAGCTTCGTCGTCCAGCCGAGCCCGGCCTCGATCGGGTTCGTCGTCTCATCGATGTCGTTCCCGTAGAGCGAGAAGCGCGCCTCGAGGCGGAGCGTGTCGCGGGCACCCAGGCCGATCGGGATGATGCCGGTCGACTCGCCGGCGGCGAGGAGCCGCGACCATACCTGGGCGGCGCGATCGTTGTCGACGAACACCTCGAACCCGTCCTCGCCGGTGTAGCCGGTGCGCGCAACGACGGCGCGCGAGCCCGCGACACGCGCCCGGGTCACGCCGAACGCCGGTAGCCCCTCGATCGACTGTTCGCGCACTTCGAGATCGGTCACCGACGACAGGATGGTCGCGGCACGGGGCCCCTGGATCGCGATGAGCGCCATCTCGGCCGAGCGGTCGTCGAGCCCGACGCCCGCCGGGAGATGCTGCCGGATGTGCGCGCGATCCTTCGCGATGTTCGCCGCGTTCACGACCATCATGTATTCGTCGTCCGCGAGCCGGTAGACGATGACGTCGTCGACGATCGTCCCGCGCTCATTGGTGAGCAGCCCGTAGCGCGCCTGCCCCACGGCCAGACCCGCGATATCGCTCGAGACCAGGCCGTCGATCGCCGCGCCCGCACCGTCACCGAGGAAGAAGAACTCGCCCATGTGCGACAGGTCGAACAAGCCGGCGTTCGTGCGGACGGCTCGGTGCTCGGCGACGATACCGGTCGGGTACTGGATCGGCATCTCGAAGCCGGCGAACTCGACCATCTTCCCGCCCGCGCGGACATGCTCGTCGTAGAGCGGAGTGCGCGCGAGGTCGGTCACGCCCGCGCCGCCAGCGCCCGGTCGAGCACCTCGCGGTACGTGTCGAAGGTGAGCATCCGCCGGGCATCGGGCACCGCGACCCAGCGGACCAGGTCGTATTCGGCGTCATGGAGCGACGGATCGCCGCCGGTCGCCTCCATGAGGAAGAAGTGGACGATCTTGTGGACCCGTTCGCCGCCCGCCGCGAAGCTGTAGGTCATCTCCCCGAGCGGGCGAACGATCCGCACATCGAGGCCGGTCTCCTCGCGCACCTCGCGGAGCGCGGTCTCTTCGACGGACTCCCCCTGGGTGGGCGTGCCCTTCGGGAACACCCACGATCCGTCGTTCAACCGGCCGAGGAGCGCGACCTCCGCGCCGTGCTCGCCGTCGCGAAGCACCACGCCCCCGGCGGCGGTCGCCTTGCGTTGACGGAGCGGCGGGCGCGCGCGATCACGGGTCGTGGACATGGCGGCCTCCGAATGGTGCGTGCCGAAGGAAGGTCCTCATTCTGTCACGCTCGACGCGGCAACGTAGGCCCCGCGGAGCGCCGCGGCGACGGCCCGCGCGGACCAGGCGGCCTCCGCGCGGCGCGCTGCCTCCGACGCGATGCGCTGGCGAAGGGCGGGATCGCGAAGCACGCGATCGACGCACGACGCGAGCTCGTCCGCGGATGGGTCGCGCGACGGGAAGAGCCCGCCCGCATCGTGCCGCAGCACCTCCGCATAGCCGCCGCGCTCCGGCGCCACGACGACCCGACCGGCGGCGGCAGCCTCGCACAGGGCCAATCCCTGGGTCTCGCTACGCGAGGCGCTCACGACGACGTCCGCCGCGGCGAACGCGTCCGCGAGACCCGCGAGCCCGAGCTGCCCCGCGAACACGACGCGGGCCTCGAGCCCGGCAGCGCGCGCCGCCGCCCGCAGGTCCGGCTCGAGCGGCCCGGTGCCGGCGAACACGAGCACGGCGTCCCGGTCGGTCGTCGCTCGAAGCAGCGCGATGAGATCGAGCGCCCGCTTCTCGACGGCCAGCCGGGACGCCGATAGAAGCAGCGGCACGTCCGAGGCGACCCCGAGGCGCTCGCGGCCACGGCCGGCATCGCCACCGGTGAGCCGCGGGTCGATCGGCGCCGGCACCACGTGGACGCTCTTCGCGTCGCCCGCGGAGCGGAGCTCGGCCGCGAGCTCCTCGTTCGGCGCGATCGCGACGTCGGCGGCCGCGACGACGGCGCCGGTGTACGGACCGACCAGCGTGCGCGCGATCGGCGCAGCCAGGCCGGCGTAATGCGCGTACTCGTCGAAGCGCGTGTGGACCGTGACCACGAACGGGACCCGCAGCCTCCGCGCGGCGGCGAGCGCGGCCCAGGACGCGCCGAACACGGAATGCGCGTGCAGGAGCTCGACGTTGCGCGAGCGCAGCTTGAGCGGCAGCCGCGGCCCGAAGAGCGCGAGCCGGTGGCCCGCGGGCGTGCCGGGCATATGGATGTCGGGCTCGGCGATATCGACGTCGCCGTGCGGACCGACGACGGTGACCGTGACACCCGCCTCGCGGAGCGCGTCACGCTGACGACGCACGGCGACCGTGACCCCGCTGACGTACGGGAGGGCGACATCGGTGAGGAATGCGACGTGCATGCGGCGCTCTACGCGGCGGACGCGCCGGACAGATCCGCCTCGATGGCGCGACCGAGCGCGGCGCCGTCTTCGGCACCGAGGCGCTCGCGGGTCGCCTGCTCCACGGCGGCGCCGCACGGTCCGGCGAGACCACTGGCGGATGCGTCGGTCAGGTACCGGCGAACGAAGCACGCATACAGGGCGTCGGCGACGAGGGCCGACGCAGCCTCGACGTCCGATGGGCTCAAAGCGTGCGCCGCGCCGAAGACCGGTACGACCCGCGCCGCGATGACCCGCGATTCCTCGCGCGACAGCTCCCCAACGGCCGAAGGGCCGTACCAGCGGAGCGGTCCAGCGTCGATCACGGCTTCTTCGGCGAGGAACCCCATCTGCTCGAGCTGATCGGTGATCGCGGTCACGGTGCCGCCCTCGCGCAGCCGGACCCGCAGGAGCTCACCGCGACGATCGACCTCGGCTGCGTCCACATCCGCTCGTTCCTGTAACCGCGCCAGCACGGGCGCGAGACGCGAGCCTCAGCCGAGGCCCGGTGCCGCACTTCAGGTCAGCCCACGCAATCGAAGGATGAGCACGCCCACCGGTCAAAGCAGCCGAGTGGTGTTGATCACCAGCGCGAACTGGCAGTGCAGGAACTCAGCGGCCCGACGGCTGAGCATCATGCGCGACAGGAAGATCTCGAAGTACTCCATGAGCGGTGCGACCTCGGTGTCGATCGTGAGGTCGAGCGTGATGAGCTTCTCCCGACGCGAGACCTTGATCTCGGCGTTCGTGGCCGCGTAGTTCACGCGGTCGTGGATGTCGAACGTCGTCGTCTTCGGGTTGCGCACGCGGGAGCGGTGCACATCGCTCTTGTCGGCGATGATCACGGCCGCCGAGATCGCGCTCACCGGAAGGCCGCCCTCGGACTCCTCGTGGTTCGCGATCGCGCCCATGATCACGGCGACCTCCTCGAAGGTGAAGCCGAGATCGAGGAGGATGTCTTTGGCGAGGAGCGCGCCGGTCTGGCCGTGCTTCTCGCGTGTGATGACATTGCCCATGTCGTGGAGGTAGCCCGCGACGGCGCCGAGCTCGGTGCGGCGGGCTTCGTGGCCGAGCGACTTGAGGATGAACCGCGCGCCATCGGCGGTCGTGTTCGCATGGCGCTCGCCATGCTCCGTGTAACCGATCGCGCCGGTCTGGGCGTTCGCGGAGCGGATGTACACCCTGACCCGCTCGTCCTTCTTGATGTCATCGAGCGTCGGCCCCTGCCGCTTCGCTTCGACGGGCGTCTTGGTCTTCGTCTCGGCACGGTGGACCTTGGTCGTCTCGTCATCGGTCTTCGTGTCGTCCGGTCGCGGTGTTCCGGGTGACTCTCTCATCGCGCGGACTCTAGCCGACGCGCCTCCTCGTACCCGCGCTGCAACCGCTCCGCGGTCTGCTGCATCCAGCGCAGCTCGATGATGCCGGCGCGGGCGATGACGAGGCCGCGGGTGAACGCGAGCCACGGCTTTAGCGTCCCGCCGAGCAGACCGAGCCACGTCGCGGCGGTCGCATCGACCTTGGGGCCTTTGCCCTTGGGATCCGCGATCGCCGCGAACAGCTTGCCGTCGCCGGCCTGGAACTCGATCGCCCGCGCACCGTCGGTGATCCGCAGCAGCGCGCGGCCTTCGGATGCGCCCTTCAACGCGTCGAGGACGGCCGGCGTATCGCTCGCTTCGGTGAGGATGCGCAGCACGAGATCGGTGACCGCTTCGGGCACGGTCTCGCCGCGCGCCGCGAGGTCCTTCGCCTGATCGAGCGCGGCGACGAGCGCGGCGGCACTCACGCGAGCGGCAGGTTCGAGCGGACGCCCGCGGGCATCTCGGCTCCGCGGTGGCGCATGGAGAAGAACGCCGCCGCACCGATCATCGCGCCGTTGTCGGTGCAGAGCCGCGGCGGCGGGACGTAGAAGGGCACGCCGATACGCCGCTGGATCTCAGCGCGCAGCGCGGTGTTCGCGGCAACGCCGCCGCCGAGCATCACGCTCCGGACGCCGTGTTCTGCGGCCGCGCGCGCGGTCTTCTCCGCGAGCGCTTCGACGATCGCCTTCTGGAACGACGCGGCGACGTCGCCGACCGGGACGGGTCCCTTCTCCTCGAGCGACTTCACGAGGCGCAGCGTCGCGGTCTTCAGTCCGGAGAACGAGAAGTCGTAGCGGTCCGCGAGCCAGGCCTTCGGCAGCGGGAAGGCATTCGGATCGCCGTCCTTCGCGGCCTTCTCGATCTCGGGACCGCCCGGGAAGCCGAGGCCGAGCAGCCGCGCGACCTTGTCGAAGGCTTCGCCCGCCGCGTCGTCGATGGTGCGGCCGAGGAGCCGGAACCGGCGATGCGCCTCCATCAGGACGAGGTCGCTGTGCGCGCCGCTCACGACGAGCACCACCGCGGGGAGCTCCGGCTCGGGCCGGAGGTCCTCGGTCTCGATGAGCCAGTTCGCGTAGACGTGGCCCTCGAGGTGATTCACGCCGATGAACGGCAGACCTGCGGCGAGCGCGAGCCCGCGCCCGTAGTTCGCGCCGACGAGCAGGCACCCGATGAGACCCGGGCCGACGGTCGCGGCGACGGCGTCCACCTCGCGGAGCGTGATCCCGGCGTCGCGAAGCGCCGTGTCCGTGATCGGATCGATCGAGCGCAGATGCTCCCGGGCCGCGACCTCGGGCACGATGCCGCCGGTCGCCTGATGCGCGAGCTGCGTTGCGATGACGTTCGCCCGGATCCGCCGGCCGTCCTCGACGACGGCGACGCCGGTCTCGTCGCAGCTCGTCTCGATAGCGAGGATCCTCATGGCTCGAGGTCCTGCCGTAGCACCGCGAGGCGGTCCCTGACGACGCGGTCCTTCAACCGCTCGGTCCACATGATCAACGCATCCTCATTGTTGTCGCTGTAGTAGCGACGGCGCACGCCGGCGCGCCGGAAGCCGTACTTCTCGTAGAGCTTCTGGGCCGGCAGGTTCGACGCCCGCACCTCGAGCGTCAGCCACTCCGCGTTCATCACGACCGCGATCTCGAACAGCCGCTGCAACAGGCGCTCGCCGATGCGCTGCCGCCGGTGATCGGGAAGCACCGCGAACGTGGTGATGTGCGCCTCATCGACCATCAGCCAGAGACCGGCATACCCGACGATCTGATCGCCGCTGCGCGCGACGACGTAGCGGGCGTTGCGGTTCTGGGTCAGCTCGTGTCGGAACGCGTTGGCCGGCCACGGCACGGGGAACGAGCTGCGCTCGACCTCCTGCACCGCGTCGATATCGTCGAGGGTCATGTCGTCAATGAGGACCGGCGCGACGGAGACTATGTGAATACTCCTATTACGAACTTCGTTTTGGAAGACCGAGAGATACATCATCGGTCGGCGGAGCGGCGAACGGCTGGGCGAAGCTCCCACCCATGGCGGGCTGGCGCACGTAGATCGGCTCGAGCGCGCCGAGCGGCGCCTGTTTGCGCTCCGCGAGCTCGTTCCAGCCGAGCTCGGCGAGGTAGCCGGCGCGGCGCATCCGCGACGCCGGCGCAGCGAACAACGCGAGCGGGCCGAGCAGGTCGCGAAGCGTGGACTCCGCGTCGGGGTCGATCTCCCCGACGAACAGCGTGTGCGTGCCGATCTGGCGGCAGATGTCCACGAGCGGGCCGACGATGAACGGCGAGCGTCGGGCCCACTTCCGGTTGCGCTCCTGGTACAGAGCCGCGTAGAACTCGCCCCGTCCGGCCGGCAACAACGGGCAGGTCCGGAGCTTCGACGATGCGTGCGGATACGCGAGCACGTCGAGGGTCGAGATCCCGACGAGGGCGGCACCGCTCCCTCGCGCGAGCCCCTGCGCGGCGGCGATCGCGACCCGTAATCCGGTGAAGGATCCGGGTCCGGTCGCGACGGCGACCTTGTCGATGGCCTTGATCTGCGCTCGGCTGAGCGCGAGGAGACGCTCGATGGTCGGGAAGAGGTCCTCGGCGTGGCGTCGCTGCGCGTGCCAGGTCTCCTCGGCCAGCACGGCGGCGCCGTCGAAGATCGCGACCGAGGCCCACTCGGTCGACGTGTCGAGCGCGAGGAGGGTGCTCACGGGGTCTTCTCGCCGAACGCGTCGTCGCGCAGGGCGTCGACCAGGCGCCGCGAGCGCGGACCAGTGGGTGCGATCGTGACCTTGCGCTTCGTCTCGGCGATGTGCTCGATGCGTACGTCGACGCGATCCGGCGGCAGCAGGTCGCCCGCTCGATCGGGCCACTCGATGACCGTGACGCCGCCGGCGTCGAGCGCCTCCTCCCATCCGGTCGAACCGAGCTGGCTCTGCTCGAGCCGATAGAGATCGAGGTGATACAGCGGCAACCGGCCGCCGAAGTGCTCGTGGAGAATGATGAACGTCGGGCTGGTCACGGTGTCCTCGTCGATGCCGAGGCCGATCCCGACCCCGCGCGCGAGGACGGTCTTGCCGGCGCCGAGCTCGCCCCAGAGCGCGATGACGTCGCCCGCCTCCGCGTGCCCTGCCAGCCGCTCGCCGAGCCGTTCGGTGTGGAGGGAGGAATGGCTGACGAGGTCGATCGCGCTCGGATCAGCTGGCGCGCGGCCGTTGTGCTTCGAATTGGCGGCGTTCACGAACGAGCCGAATGCTAAGGCCGACGAATGCGCCGAAGACCGCTGCCCACACGCCCATGTACCAGGTCCATGGGACGCAGAGCGCGAGGAGGCCGCCGTCACACGCGAGCGATCCGACGAGCGGAATGAGGCCGAGGAAGCCGACGATCGTCCGGAACCGCTTGAGCTGCGATTCGCGCTGCTTGTAGTGCGCGAGCGCACGGTCGTTCGGGCGGGCTCGGGCGGGCGCAGCCCGCCCGCGCCGGCTCTTAACGCGGCGCGTCATAGGGCAGAACGTTCGGGATCGGGACGACGCCGTCCCGCGTCGCGAGGCCTTCGCAGAATGCGTCGCTCGCGAAGCGCGTGACGCCGGTGAGGCTCGTCTCACCCTCGAGCGGCCGCACGCCGCTGAAGTCGCCGGCAAGCACGAGGGCAGGCGCGTCGAGCGACGCGTCGAGCAGCGCCTCCGGGGCGAACACGAAGAGCCGCGCGGAGGCGACATTGATCGCCGCGCGGCGTCCATCGAATACGACGAACGGGCGGTAGACCTCCGCGGGGAGCGGCCCGTTCCCAAAGCCCTGCAGGCACAGGATGGTCGGGCTGTCATCCACGCTCGGCCCGCCGGATGCGGTGACCGCCTCGCCGTAGACCACGCGCAGCCCGCCGGCCGGGGCCGCGCCGGCGACCAGACCCGCGACGCCGCACGCGTGCGCCCGGGTGATCGCCTCGGCCGCGATGCGCGCGCCCCCGATGAGGATCTTGTCGTGCATCCGCACGTCGACGCGGGATGGAGCAAGGGCATCGGTCGGCGCATCGACGCCGAGGGCCAGCTCACCGAACGCATCCGGCCCGTATGCGGCGACGCCGCCGAGCCCCCACGCCGAACCCTCCACGCTCACCGCCGCATCGTCGGACCGGGTGACGGTGCCATCCATCGACGCGCGCACCGTCCACGTGCCGGTGACCGGCGCGACGTAGAAGTCACCCTCGTACGAGCGATGCACGAGCCGTCCGTCGATCGGTGCGGTCACGACGCGCGCGAAGCGGCGACCCGTGCGCGCGAGCACCGTCCCGCGCGCAACGTCGCTGCCAACGGCAACGCGTGCGACACGATCGACATCGGCGGGCTCGACCCCGAGCTTTCGCGCGCCTTCGACCCGGAGCGGGGAGCCGAGCAGCGTTCCGCTGGCGAGGGGCTCGCCTGCGCGCACCGTGGCTCCGATGTCGGGCCGTGACGACGCTCCGAGCGGCAACGGATGCTCGACGACCCAGCGGCCATAACGCCATCCCATCAGGCGGCACCCGTGACCGCGAGGTCCAAAGCCGCGAACCAGCGCACGAGGGTCGGGATCCGCTCCGCGTCGCGGGGCGGCAAGACGAGCGGACGGCCCCGGACGTCGACGATGATCCCGAGCTCCCCCGCGGTGCCATGGGCCTTCATCGGCGTGCCGGTCACCTCGACGTCCGCCGCACCGCGATGCCGCACGCTGAAGAACGCACCAGGCGCCAGCTCGTCGATGAGATGGTCCTCGCCGTTCACGCGCAGCCTGCTCCTACCGCGGCGTGCCGGGCTCACCGGTACCACGAACGCGATCGGCACCAGCCGGCGCGCGAGCTCATCGGCGATGCGTGCGGATGGGTCTCCGCCATCGGCGCGGACCCGGGCGGCGACCGCGCCGAGAGCGACGAGCGCGTCGTCGGCATCGCGATAGAGCGTCGTCGGCTTCGGTGAGGCGAGCCCGTCGATGGCGACGAGCGCCGTATGCGCCGCGCGGGTGAACGAAGCGGCTGCGCCGGTCACGACGGTGATGGGCGCGTCGCGCAGCACGTCGGCCAGACCTGCGGACGTGGCATCGGCCAGCGCGTGGCTCACCGCCTCGTGGGCCAGCGCGATCTCGAGCGCGAGGGCGCTCGCCTCGGCTGCGACGGCATCGGGCCACCGCGCGCGGTTGAAGACGCGCTCGAGCATCGTTGGTGCATCGATGGCCCACGGGATCCATCGGCGCACGCCGTCGAGGCCCGCGCGGCCCACGGTGCGGTCGGCGGCTGTGCCCGCCCCCAACGACGCGACGTGCGCGGCGCTGATCGTGCCATCGGCGCTCGCGCGGACGAGCGATGTCGACCCGCCGGCAACGTCAACGACGAGCGCATCGGTCCCAGGTACCGCGACCTGCCGCGCGAGCTCCTCGAGCGCCTCGTCGCGGAGCACGACGCTCGCATCCGTGCCGCGGCGGAACTCACGGCCGCGATGGGCGAACGCGCCGAGGCCATCGGGTCGGCGCGGGTCCGGTAACAGCTCCACGGCGAAGCCCACCGCTGCCGCCTTCACGCGCAGCGCGGAGTGGGGCTCACCGGCGACCACGACCCGCGGCGCCGGCGATCGACCGGCGCAGCCGAGCCGCAGCGCTTCGATGAGGTCCACGATGCCGTCGGCCTCTCGGCGTTCCGCGACGAGCGCGAGCACGAGGTCGGGACGAGCGTCGCGGAGCGCGGAGGCGCGCTCGATGAACGAACGCGCGTCGTTCGTGCCGAGGTGGAGGACGAGCTCTGCGCCGGAGGCGAGCACGGCACGCCGCAGCACGCGCTCGAGATCGGGCGCCTCGCCGGCGAGGATCGCCACACGCATCACGCCGCCGTAGCCGACGCGGATCCGCGCGCCGTCTTCATCCGGCGGCACGGGCTCGGCGGCCGGCACGGTGACCGACTCGATGAGGGCCAGCCGCTCGTCGCGCTCTTCGACGGTCCAGCGACGGACCCGCGCCTCGAGCGCGACATCCACCGTGCGCCGGTGGACCGGCGGGGCTGGCTCCGCGGTCACCGCGCCCGGGCGGGCTGGCGGGACGCCGCGTCGGCGAACGCCCGGAAGATGCGCGTGCCGGCGGCCGACATGTCCGGGTCGGCCGAGCGCTCGGGATGCCATTGCACAGCGACCAGCCAGCGGCGAGCCGGATCCTCGAACGCTTCGACGAAGCCGTCGATGTGCGCCGTCGGGACCAGGCCCTGCGCGAGCGACCGGTCGTCGACGGCCTGATGATGGCGGGCGTTCACGCTGAACGGCTCCGCGCCGCAGGCATCGGCAAGCTTCGATCCGGCCGACGGCACAGCGATGTGCGGCACGAGCGGTCCATTCGCGTCGCGATGTCCCTCGGTGTGCTGGACCAGCGAGCCGCCGTACGCGACGTTGATCAGCTGGAACCCGCGACAGATCCCGAGCACCGGCAGGTCGCGCTCACGCGCGGTCGCGAGGAGCTGGAGCTCGAGCGCGTCGCGGCCGGCGTCGGCGTGCTCCGTCTTCGGGTCCGTGTCCGCCCGGTACCGCAGCGGTTCGATGTCCTCGCCACCGGCGAGGCACAGCGCGTCGAACTCGGCCGGAATGTCGGTCGTCGAGTCGACGGCGATCACCTCGAAGCCGGCGTCGCCGAGCGCCCGCAGGTAATGGTCCCGCGAGCGCTTGCGGAGCTCGCTCCCATTGAGCGCAGAGAGCGTCGCGACGACCGTCGGGCGTCCCATGACTAGGAAGTATGCGGTCTTTGGAGGCTGGACCGATCGATGAGCTCGATGAGCACGCCGCCGGACGCGCGCGGGTGGATGAACGCCACGTCCCCCAGGGCGCCGCGCCGCGGCTGGTGATCGATCAATTCCGTCCCCGAGGCTTCGAGCGCGCCGAGCGTGGCCCGCAGATCGTCGACCACGAAGCACAGGTGGTGCAGCGTCGGCTTGCCACGCTCGGCCAGGAAGCGGGCCACGCCCGACTCGGCGTCGGTCGGCTCGATGAGCTCGATGCGCGCGCTCGGTCCGGTCAGGAAGACGGCGCGCACGTGCTGGTCGTCGAGCTCGTGTACCGGCCCGGCACGCATGCCGAGCGTGTCGCGGTAGAACGGGAGCGCTCCGGCGATGGATGGCACGACGATCGAGACGTGGTGGAGCTCGCCGGTACCGTCGATCATCCGCGATCCACGGGAACGTACGCGCCGAAGGACGCGCGCAGGTCGGCGCAGATCTCGCCGAGCGTCACGTCACCGTCGACCGCCGCGACGATGGCGGGCATGAGGTTCGCCGTCCCCTCGGCGGCGGAGCGCAGCTCCGCGCGCAGCCGCTCGACCCGCTGCGCGTCGCGCCGCTTCCGTAACGCGGTCAGTCGCTCGCGCTGGCGCGCGGCCACCGACTCGTCGACCGTCAGCGTCGTGATCTTGGCCTCGTCGCCCTTCGTTTGGAACGCGTTGACCCCGACGACGATCCTGGTCTTCGCCTCCACCTCGCGCTGATAGCGGTAGGCCGAGTCCTCGATGGCCCGCTGCTGATAGCCGCGTTCGATGCCGGCCAGCGCGCCGCCGAGCTCGTCGATGCGCGCGAGCTCGGCGAAGGTCCGCGTCTCGATGTCCGCGGTGAGCTTCTCGATGAGATACGCGCCACCGAGCGGGTCGATCGTCTCGGCCACGCCCGATTCCTCGGCGATGAGCTGCTGGGTGCGGAGAGCGATGCGCGCCGATTCCTCGCTCGGGAGCGCGAGCGCTTCGTCGTACGCGTTCGTGTGCAGCGACTGCGTCCCGCCGAGCACCGCCGCCAGCGCCTCGATCGCGGTCCGGACGATGTTGTTGCGGGGCTGCTGCGCGGTGAGCGTCGAGCCCATCGTCTGGGTGTGGAACCGCAGCGCGAGCGACGCCGGATCGGACGTCTTGAAGCGCTCGCGCATGATCCGCTCCCAGATCCGCCGCGCGGCGCGGAATTTCGCGACCTCCTCGAGGAGCGTGGCGTTCGCCGCGAAGAAGAAGGAGAGCTGGCTCGCGAACCGGTCGACCGCGAGGCCGCGGTCCACGGCGGCCTGGACGTATGCGACCGCGTTCGCGAACGTGAACGCGAGCTCCTGGACCGCGTCGGCCCCCGCCTCGCGGATGTGGTAGCCGGAGATGCTGATCGGGTTCCACCTCGGCAGGTGCTCGGCGCAGTACGCGATCACATCCGTGACCAGCCGGATCGACTGGCGCGGCGGGTAGATGTACGTGCCGCGGGCGATGTACTCCTTCAGGATGTCGTTCTGGGTCGTGCCGCCGACCCGCTCGAGCGGCACGCCCTGCCGCTTGGCGATCGCGACGTACATCGCGAGAAGGATCGGGGCGGTGGCGTTGATCGTCATCGAGGTCGTGACCTGATCGAGCGGGATGTCCTTCATCAGAAGCGCGAAGTCATCAAGGGACGAGATCGACACGCCGACCTTCCCCACCTCTCCCTGGGCCCGTGGATCGTCAGCGTCGTACCCCATCTGCGTAGGCAGATCGAAGGCGACGGAGAGCCCGGTCTGACCCTGCGACAACAGGTAGCGGTAGCGCGCGTTCGATTCCTCGGCGCTGCCGAACCCGGCGTACTGCCGCATCGTCCAGAGCCGACCCCGGTACATCGTCGGCTGGACGCCGCGCGTGAACGGCGGCTCGCCCGGATAGCCGAGCCGCTCGACGGACCGGTCGTACTCGGCGTCGGCAGTCTCGAACGCGGGCATGGGCGCGCCGTACGTCGTCACCGGATCGCTGCGCCCGTTCATGGCGCGATGCTAGGCGTCACCGCGGTCGGAGAACGAGGACATCGGGGTCCGGGATGCGCGATCGGGTGAACCACATCGGATGCAGCTCGCCACGCAGCCACAGCGGCGTCTGGTCGGCCCAGTGCCGCGACAGCGGCTGGCCCGACTGTCCGGTGGGCAGGATCGCGCGCGAGTTGTCGAGGTCACCGAGATCCACCAGCATCCGCTCGGAGGCGTGGCTCCTGAGCGCATACGGCGTCGCGAGCGAGTACGCCCCGTTGTTCAGCGAGTACCCGTCGCCGGCGCGCTCGTACGGGCCGATGTCGAACAGCGCGCGCAGCGGGCCCGGGAGCCCGGGCGACAGCGAGCTCGCGAACGTCACGGTGTGCAGCGCACCCCAGCGCCAGCGCGCCGGATCGGCGCCGAGCCGGTCGCGCAGCTCGACGGCGGCATCGTCGAGCGCGAGCGCGCTCACGTCGTCGCGACCGCGCACCGTCGGATCGCCGAGCGCGACGAACCACGGATCGTTGGGCCGCACGAGCAGCCGGTACAGCGCGTACGTCGGGCGGCCGTTGGACAGGTAGTCGAGGTACACCGCGTCGCCGAGCTTGTCGTGGAACGTGCGGTCGGCCATGTGAACGAGCCACGACTCGTACACCGCCGCCGCGGTGGAGTCGACCGCCAGCGTCCCGTCCCATTTGCGCACGAGATCCTGCGCGACGGCGCCGAGGGGCGATCTCGGTTTCGCCGCGAGGATCGCGTCGCGGAAGGCGTGGACCGGCGGGGAGGTGTAGTCGGTCTGGATCGCGCGCAGCGTCTCGACGGTCGCGCCCTTGAGTTCCCGCACCGCCGCGAGCAGCTGGCCGGCGCGGAACCCCGGGTCCCACTCCCCGGTGAACGCGGCCGAGGCAGGATCGGTGACCGGCCGATCGTTCGCGTTCACGATGTAGCCCTCGGTGGGATCGGCGCGGCTCGGGTTCGCGCTGACCGGAAGCATGCCGCGCCACTCGAACTCGCCGGTCCATCCAGGCACGGGCATCCGGCCATCGCCCTTCAGGCGATCGGGGAGCGCGCCCGCGAGCACGTACCCGATGTGCCCGTCGACGTCGGCGTAGCAGGCCGACAGCGTCGCGCCGGACACATCGGCCATCGCGGCACGGAAGCCTTGCCAGTCGGAAGCGCGCGCGGCCGCGAGCAGCGCGTCCATCGTCTTCCCGCCGTCGAGCGCGGTCCACCGGAGCGCGAGCGGCGCAAGCTGATTCTTGAGCACGCCCTGCATCAGCGGGCCATGGCGCGTGACCAGCACGTCGAACGCGACCGGATCGACCTTTCCTTTCACCTTGATCAGCTCGCGGATCGGTGTCGCGGCCTCCGACGCGCCTTTGAACATGAATCGCCGCGGGTCGGTCGGGTCCGGCTGCTCGACGAAGAAGTCCTGCACGTCCGCGTACGCGACGGTGAAGGTCCACGCGAGACGCGCGTTATGGCCGATGCCGATCCCCGGCAGGCCCGGGATCGAGAATCCGGCGACCTCGTAGCCCGCGCCGTGGAGGCCGACCTCGTACCAGATCGAAGGATTGCGGACCGAGAGATGCGGATCGCCTTCGAGGAGCGGCTTCCCCGACGCGGTACGCGAGCCCGCGAGGGCGATGCAGTTGGAGCCCTGGCCGTTGCCGGCGTCGCCGAACAGCGCGCGGAGCCCATCGAGACCGGGCAGTGCGACCGGCGTCCGGAACGCGTCGCGCACGGCGGTCCACGATCCGTCTTCGAGCCCGGTCGGCGGCACCAGGTCCGTGTCGGGGAAGAGCGGCACGACGGCCGCCGGTCCCGCACGTGCCGCGACGTTGGCGCGGGACAGCTCGGTGCCGTAGTTGTTCGCGAGGTCGTACGACTCGAGCTTCAGGATCACGAGCGAGTCGGTCGCGGTCCACGGCTCGGGCTTGTATCCGAGCAGCACGAACTCGAGCGGTAGCGCGTCGCCGCGCTGCTCGAGCAGCTTGTTCACGCCTTCGGCGAATCCATTGAGGGCGACGCGAGCCTGGTCGGAGAGCAGCGCGGCGTCGAGCTCCGCCGCGCGCGCGAGCCCGATCGTGCGAATGAACTTGTCGGTCTCGAGACCCGCGTCGCCGAGGACCTCCGAGAGCCGGCCCCGCCCGGTCCGGCGGAACAGATCGAGCTGGAACAAGCGGTCCTGCGCGGTCGCGTAGCCCTGCAGGAAGAAGAGGTCGTGGGCCGTCTGCGCGTAGATGTGCGGCACGCCGTAGCCATCGCGCACGATCTCGCCGCGCTCGTCGAGCCCGAGGAGCCGGTAATCGCCATCGAGCGTCGCCTGCGGCCGATACACCAGGAACGCCAATCCGCCGGCCAGCGACACGAGAACGACAAAGATCAGCGCGAGCGCCGCCACGCGCTTGCTGCTGCGGGGCCGTTTCATCCGGAGCGGATGACCATCAGGAGCGCGCCGCCCTCCACCTTCGTCCCTTCCGCGACCGCGATCTGCGCGATCGTGCCGGCATGGGCCGCGCGGAGCTCGTTCTCCATCTTCATCGCCTCGAGGGTCACGAGGGCGTCACCCTCGTTCACGCTCGCCCCGAGCGTCACGTGCACTCGTTTCAACAGGCCGGGCATCGGCGCGCGGATCTCCTGGCGCGGGCTCGCCGAACGGCCGCCCGCGCGGCCGGCAGCCACGGCGCGCTCGTCGGCGACGTCCAGGCGGATCTCGTCTCCGTCGACCCACACCCGATCCCCGCCGACGAACGCCACCTCGTGCGCCGCGCCGTCGATCACCACCGACCAGAGATACCCGGGCACGGTCTCGACGGCGTCGGCCGCGATCACACGATCGCCGACCAGGAAGCGGCCCTCGGGCGTGACCTCGACTGCCAGGTCACGATCGCCGGCGCGCACCGCGTACCTCACCGCAGCATGTCCTCGCGCGCTTCGCGGGCCCACGGCGACGGGGCGATCGCGACCGGCCGCGGCTGCCTGCGAAGGCGCGCGATGCCGGCGAGCGCCACGGCCGCGGCGGCGCTCTCGCTGATCTCGGGCGCGCGTGGCGTGGTCCAGTGCGTCGCGACGTAGTCGGTGTCGTACCGGCCGGACCCGAAGTCCGGCTCTGCCAATACAAAGGAGTGGAACGGCAGCGACGTCGGGACGCCGGCCACGATGGTCTCGCGTACCGCGCGCCGGGCGCGCGCGATCGCGGCCAGGCGGTCGGGACCCCAGGCGATGAGCTTCGCGAGCAGAGGGTCGTACTCGGTGGGCACGGTCAGCCCGTCCGCGAGGCCCGAGTCCATGCGGATACCCGGCCCGCTCGGCTCGCGGACGAAGCCGACCCGGCCGCCCTGCGGCAGGAAGCCGGCGAACGGGTCCTCGGACGTGATCCGCAGCTCGATCGCCGCGCCGGTGCGGGTGATGCCGTCCTGTCCGAACGGCAGCGGCTGCCCCGCCGCGATGCGCAGCTGGAGCGCGACCAGGTCAAGGCCGGTGACGAGCTCCGTGACCGGATGCTCGACCTGCAGGCGCGTGTTCATCTCCAGGAACACGAAGCTGCCGTCGGACGCGACGAGGAACTCTGCGGTGCCCGCGTTGACGTACCGTGCCGCGGACGCGACCCGGACGGCCGCAGCGCCGAGCTTCGCGCGAAGCGCGTCGTCGACGCCAGGCCCGGGCGTCTCCTCGATCAGCTTCTGATGGCGGCGCTGGATCGAGCAGTCGCGCTCGCCCAACCAGACCACCTGACCGAATGCGTCCGCAAGTAATTGGACCTCGACATGCCGGGCGTGCTCGATGAGCCGCTCCATCAAGAGGGCGGGCGCGCCGAACGCGGTCGTCGCCTCGCCGGTCGAGGCCTGCCACGCCGCAGCGAGCTCGCCCGCGGCGCGCACGATGCGCATCCCCTTGCCACCCCCACCGCCTGCGGGCTTGAGGAGCACCGGGTAGCCGATGCGCTCCGCGGTGGCCCGGGCCTCGGCCAGGTCGCGTAGCGGCTGCATCGTCCCCTCCGCGACCGGCACGCCAGCAGCGGCGGCGAGACGGCGCGCGGAGGTCTTCTCGCCGAGGGCGCGCTGGACCGCTCCGGGTGGACCGACGAACGCGATGCCCGCCGCGGCGACGGCGTCGGCGAAGTCGGCGTTCTCGCTCAGGAAGCCGTAGCCCGGATGGATCGCGTCGCACCCGGCCCGTTTGGCGACCGCGACGATGCGCTCCATTTGGAGATAGCTCGACGCAGCAGGCGCCTGACCGATCGGATAGGCCTCATCCGCGGCGCGGACATGCGGCGATGCGCGATCGATGTCGCTGTAGACCGTCGCCGTCGCGATGCCAAGGTCGCGGCAGGTCCGCATCACCCGGAGCGCGATCTCGCCGCGGTTGGCCACGAGGACCTTGCGGAAGGGCGTCTGGGCTATAGCGGGATGTTCCCGTGCTTCTTCTTGGGATTCGTGTCGCGCTTGCCGGCGTTCGCCTTGAGCGCGGCGATGAGCCGAGGCCGCGTCTCGTGCGGCTCGATGATGTCGTCGAGATAGCCGCGTGCGGCGGCCACGTAGGGGTTGGCGTACTTCTCGGCATATTCCTTCGTGAGCTCGGCCCGCTTCTTGTCCGGGTCCTTCGCCTTCGCGAGCTCGTCCTTGTACAGGATGTTCACGGCGCCTTCGGGCCCCATCACCGCGATCTCCGCGCCGGGCCAGGCGACGTTGTAGTCACCGCGGATGTGCTTGCTGGACATGACGTCGTACGCGCCGCCGTAAGCCTTGCGGGTGATGACCGTGAGCTTCGGCACGGTCGCTTCCGCGTAGGCGTAGAGGAGCTTCGCGCCGTTCCGGATGATCCCGCGGTGCTCCTGCTCGGTGCCCGGAAGGAAGCCCGGCACGTCGACGAACGACACCAGCGGGATGTTGAACGCATCGCAGAAGCGAACGAAGCGCGCCGCCTTGACCGACGCATCGATGTCGAGGACGCCGGCGAGGATCATCGGCTGCTGCGCGACGATCCCGACGCTGTTGCCATCCAATCGCGCGAATCCGACGACGATGTTCTGAGCCCACTCGGCATGCACCTCGAGGAGCTTCGCGTCGTCGACGACGCGCCGGATCACGTCCTTCATGTCGTACGGCTTCGCGGCCGAGTCCGGGACGATGTCATCGAGCTCACGATCCATCCGGTCTGCCGGATCCGACGTCGCGAGGCGGGGCGCGGGATCGAGATTGTTCGATGGGATATAGCCGACCAGCTCGCGGAGGAGCGCGGCGCAGCGCACCTCGTCATCCGCCACGAAGTGCGCGACCCCGGAGATGCGGGCGTGGGTCTCGGCGCCGCCGAGCTCGTCGAACGTCACATCCTCGTGGGTCACGGTCTTCACGACGTTCGGGCCCGTGACGAACATGTACGAGGTGTCACGGACCATCACGACGAAGTCGGTGATCGCGGGTGAGTACACGGCGCCGCCGGCGCACGGTCCCATGATCGCCGAGAGCTGGGGGACGACGCCGCTTGCGAGGACGTTGCGCAGGAAGATGTCGGCGTAGCCGCCGAGCGACACGACGCCCTCCTGGATGCGCGCGCCGCCGCTGTCGTTGAGCCCGATGATCGGCGCGCCGTTCCGCATCGCCTGGTCCATGACCTTCACGATCTTGGCGGCGTGAGCCTCCGCGAGCGAGCCGCCGAACACCGTGAAGTCCTGCGAGAAGACGTAGACCAGGCGCCCGTCGATCCGGCCGAAGCCGGTGACGACCCCATCGCCAAGGACCTGCTCCTCGTCGGTGACGTGTTCGCTCGAACGGGCGGCGACGAACGCGTCGAGCTCGGTGAAGCTGCCCTCGTCGAGGAGGAGATCGACGCGCTCGCGTGCCGTCAGCTTGCCCTTCGCGTGTTGCTGCGCGATGCGATCGTCACCACCGCCGCGCGCCGATTCGGCGCGCAATGCTTCGAGCCGCTCGATGGGGGTGGTCATCGCGGTCGAGGATAGGAGCACGGCGCGGCCGTGCGCGGGATCGCCTTCAGGACCGCTAGCGGTAGACCGCCGGAGCCTGACGCCACCCCGCCAACGCGGCGGCGTCGTGCGACGGGAACGCGCGATCGAGGTCGTCATTCACGAGGGACCGGATCAGCGCCAGTGACTCCTTCGCCGCGGCACGGTCCTGCGCGGTCGCGTCGCCGCGCTCGAGGTTCGCCCGCGTGTACGCGGCGTCGCCGCACAGCACGATGCGACCGCTCTCGGGCAGATCCACCACGAGCGACTGGTGACCGGGCGCGTGCCCGGGCGTCGGCACCACCTCGACGCCGGTTGCGATCCGCGCGCGCCCGCTGGCCGGCATGTAGCGCAGGGCGGGATCGTCCCAGTAGATCGCCGGGAAGTTCGACCGTCCCTTCGCGTACGCGAGGTGCTCGCCCTGCACGACAAAGGTGGCGTTCGGGAACGCCCGGTTGTTGCCGGCGTGGTCGAAGTGGAGATGGCTATTCACCACGATCGCCACGTCTACGGGCTTCACCCCGAGTGACGCGAGCCGGGTCACGATCGCGTCCTCCGCGTTCATCGTGACATCCATCGAGGGCGTCGGGCCGTAGGTCGCATCGGGCCGCTCGACGTGCACCGGGTGCAGGCCGGTATCGAACACGATGAGCCCCTCCGGCGTCCGCAGGAGCGCGGACCAGACCGGGATGTCGATGCGCTCGTCCTTCTCCGGCGACTCCAGCCAGGGGAAGAACGTCGCTTTCGTCAGCCGGACCCCCCCGGTGCGGAAGATCGTGAGCTCGATCGTCACTCGCGCAACAGCTCCTCGACGGCGCGATACGGATCGAGCTCGCGTGTCGCCACCCGCTTGACCGCATCCGTGACCCGCTGCGAGCCGATCCGCGACTCGAGACGCTGGACGAGCGCGTCGCGCAGGAGCGCCTCGACCTCTTGGCGCGCCGCGCCGGCCCGTCGTTCTTCGAGCTCGCCGCTCGTGCGGGACCACTCGGCGTGCGCGTCGATCGATCGCACGAGCTCCTCGACCCCGCTGCCGTCCTGCGCGCTCGTGCGCACGATGGGCGGCTTCCATCTGGAATGGGGCTCGCCCGGGGCCGGCGAAGCCGGGCCCGGGCGCACGGAAGGACCCAAGCTCAGCATTTGGGCTAGATCACGGGCGGCCTCATCGGCGCCGGGCTTGTCGGCCTTGTTGACCACGAGCACGTCGGCGATCTCGAGCACGCCGGCTTTGATCGCCTGGATGTCGTCGCCGAGCCCCGGCACGGTGACCAGGCACACCGTGTCCGCCACGCGGACCACGTCGACCTCCTCCTGCCCCACCCCCACGGTCTCGACGATCACGAGGTCGGTACCGAGCGCGTCCAGCACGTTGACGACGCGCATCGTGGCGCGAGCCAGCCCACCGGCGTGCCCGCGGCTCGCCATGCTGCGGATGAACACGCCCTCGTCGAGGAAGCGATCGCGCATCCGGATGCGGTCGCCAAGGATGGCGCCACCGGTGAAGGGGCTGGACGGATCGACGGCCACGATCGCGACGCGATCGCACGTCTTTCGGTACTCGGCCGCGAGCCGCGACACGAGGGTGCTCTTGCCACCACCCGGCGGACCGGTGATGCCGACGATGCGCGCCTTTCCCGTGTCGGGGTAGAGCGACCGCAGGATGTCGGCGCTCCCGGGCTCGTCATTCTCGACGATCGTCAGGAGCCGCGCGATGCTGCGCTTGTCGCCCTTCCGCGCGTCGGCGAGCAGCGACTTCGCCGCCGCGATCAAGACGCGGCGACGAGGTCCCGCGCGATGACGATCCGCTGGATCTCGCTCGTGCCCTCCCCGATCTCCATGAGCCGCACGTCCCGGACGATGCGCTCGATCGGATAGTCGCGGAGGTAGCCGTAGCCGCCGAGCACCTGCAGCGACGCGTTCGCCGCGCGGCTTGCGGCCTCGGTGGCGTACAGCTTTCCCATCGACGCTGCCCGGGTGAACGGCCGGCCGGCGTCGGCGAGGCTCGCTGCGCGATGGATGAGCAGGCGACCGGCGTCGAGCTCGGTGCGCGCCTGGGCCAGCTTCCACTGGATCATCTGGAATTCCGCGAGCGCCTTGCCGAACTGCGTGCGCTCCTTCGCGTACGCGGTGGCGGTCTCGAGCGCGGCGCGACCGAGGCCGATGGCCAGCGCGCCGATCCCGATGCGGCCGCGGTCGAGCACCTTCCGCACATCACCGAACGCGGCACCGACCACGCCGATCCGGTCAGCGTCGCTCACCCGGCAGTCCTGCAGGATCAGCTGCGCCGTATCTGACGCGTGGAGGCCCATCTTCTTCTCGCGCTTTCCCGCAGCGAGCCCGGGGTTGTCCGCGCTCACCCCGAACGCGGTGAGCCGCCGGTCGGCGGTCGCCGCGATGACCACCGTGAATCCAGCGATCGAGCCATTGGTGATGAACTGCTTCTGCCCGTTGAGGACCCAGCAGTCAGAGTCCTGCTTGGCGGTCGTCTTCGCCGAGACAGCATCGGATCCGGCGCTCGGCTCGGTGAGGGCCCAGGCGCCGAGGTGCGTGCCCTTCGCGAGCGCCGGAAGCCAGCGGGCCTTCTGCTCGTCCGACGCGGCGGTCAGAAGGTGGCCGATGCACAGCGAGTTGTGCGCCGCGAGGGTGAGTGCGATCGACCCGTCACCTGCCCCGAGCTCCTCCGCGACCAGCGCGGTCGTCAGGGCATCGAGACCCGAGCCGCCGAGCTCCTCCGGGACGGTGAGACCGGTGAGCCCGACCGACGCCAGCTCGGGCAAGAGCGGCATCGGAAAGACCCCCTGCTCGCTCCACTCCGCCGCGCGCGGGACGATGCGGTCGCCGACGAACTCGCGGATCGCGTCGCGGACCGCGAGCTGATCGTCCCGGTACCGGAGATCCACTACGGGGCCGGGTACGCCGAGCGAACGCTCGCGTCGACGGTCGGCAGGATCTTGTCGACGAGGGCCTGATCCTTCTCGAGCACCGCTTTGTCGATGTTCCACGCGGCCTTGCGTGCTTCGGTCATTTTCCGCTGCACGTCCGAGGGGAGCTGCGCGAACGCGATGATCCGTGCGCGGGTGAGCCGCTCGCGCTCGACCTCGCTGCTCATCCGAGTGAGCTCCCGCAGCTGCGGCGTGAGCGCACCAACGCGCGCGATGTCACTCGGGATCGCGGCGATGAGCTCGAAGCGCTTCTTCCAGAACGCGATCGCCGCGACCTCGTCGTTCCCGTTGAGCGCCGCGAGCCCCACGTCGATCGGCCGGTCGTCCTTCTTCGCCATGTCGCTCCTCCTTACGCGGGTTGGCCGCGGCGTTTCGCCACGGCCTCGCGAACGTACGCGATGATCTCCTCGAGCGATGCGCCGGGCTGGAAGATCCGCTCGACGCCGTGCTTCCGCAGCCCCTCGATGTCGTCCTCCGGGATGATCCCGCCGCCGAAGAGGAGGACGTCATCCATGCCCTTCTCCTTCATGAGCTCTGCCACGCGCGGGAACAGGTAGTTGTGCGCGCCGGACAGGAGCGACAGGCCGATGGCGTCGGCGTCCTCCTGGAGCGCGGTCTCGACGACCTGCTCGGGCGTCTGGTGGACCCCGGTGTAGATCACTTCCATTCCGGCATCGCGCAAGGCCCGGGCCACGACCTTCACCCCGCGGTCATGGCCGTCCAGGCCGGCCTTCGCCATCACCACGCGGATCGGCCGTTTCATGAAAGACCCAGCTCCTTCGCGTGCTCTTCGTAGTGGCCGTGGGTGTTGCCGGTGACGATCTTGACCGTCTCGGCCCCGTGCGCCTGCAACTCCTCGTCGGTGAGCTGCGCGAGCTCGGCGCGGAGCGCCCGGAACGTCGTGTCGAGCTCGTCGACGAGCGCTTCGGCCCCCACCAGCCGGTGGCCGGAGACGAGGCGCGCGTTGAATTCGTCCGCGTTGGCGAACGCCGGGATACCAAGGGCGCTCTCGTCCCCGGGTCCGGGGAACGCGCCCGTCGTGCGGAACGCACGGAGCCGGCGCGCGGTCAGGTCATGCCAGCCGGCGATGTGGGCGATGAGGTCGTGATACGACCAACCCGCGCCGGTCGGCTCGTCCATCTTCGCGCGGCCGATGTGGCGCACGCCCTCGCGGAACCGGCGCCACCCCAGGTCCACGCTGTCGAGCAGCTGCTCCTTAGAAATAGCCGGGGTCGTGGTATTCCCCATACGTCTCCTTCAAGACTTGGACCTGCTCGCCAACGGTCGCCATCGCCCGCGCGCAGTCGACGAACGCGGGCATGAGCTCTCCGTGTGCCTGTGCCGCCTCGCGCAGCCGATCCATCGCCTCGCGCCAGCGGCCGGCATCGCGCTCCGTGCGGGTGCGCTCGATCCGCACGATCTGATTGCGCTCGACCTCGGGGTCGATGGCGAGGACCGGGATCTTCTCGCCGGCGGTCGCCTCGACGTACTTGTTGATCCCGACGATGACCTTCTCCTTCTCCTCGACCTGCTGCTGGAAATGGAAGGACGCCTCGATGATCTCGCGCTGGGGGTAGCCGCGCTCGACGGCCGCCACCATTCCGCCCATCGCGTCGATCTCGTCGCGGTACTTCTCGAAGCCCTTCTCCATCTCGTTCGTCAGGTGCTCGAGGTAATAGGAGCCGGCGAGCGGGTCGACCGTCTCGCTGACGCCGGATTCGTGCGCGATCACCTGCTGGGTGCGAAGGGCGAGGGTCACCGCCTCCTCCGTCGGAAGGGCGTAGGTCTCGTCGAGCGAGTTCGTGTGCAGCGAGTTCGTCCCTCCGAGCACCGCCGCGAGCGCCTGCAGCGCGACGCGGACCACGTTGTTGTACGGCTGTTGCGCCGTGAGAGAGACGCCCGCGGTCTGCGCGTGCGTGCGCATGAGGAGGGCCTTCTCGTTCGTCGGGTGGTAGCGGCGCTCCATCTCGCGCGCCCAGATCCGGCGGGCCGCGCGGAATTTCGCGATCTCCTCGAAGAAGTCGTTGTGCACGTCGAAGAAGAATGAGAGGTGCGGCGCGAAGTCGTTGACGTCCAGGCCCGCTTCGACGCCCCACTTCACGTACTCGAGCCCGTCGAGCAGCGTGAACGCGAGCTCCTGTACCGCCGTCGAGCCGGCCTCGCGGATGTGATAGCCGCTGATCGACACCGTGTTCCACTTCGGAACCTCGCGCGCGCCGTAGCGGAAGCTGTCGACGACGAGCTCCATGGCCGGCTTCACCGGCACGATCCACTCCCGCTGCGCGATGTACTCCTTCAGGCAATCGTTCTGGATGGTCCCGCCGAGCTTCGCGAACGGGATGCCGCGCTCCTCGGCGGCGGCGAGGTACATCGCCCACACGATCGACGCCGGGCCGTTGATGGTCATCGACGTGGTGACCAAGTCGAGCGGGATCTTGTCGAAGAGGATCCGCATGTCCGCGAGCGAGCTCACTGCCACTCCCTCGCGGCCGACCTCGCCGCGCGACAGCGGGTCGTCCGCGTCGCGGCCCATGAGCGTAGGCATGTCGAACGCCGTCGAGAGACCGGTCACGCCGTGGGCGAGGAGATAGTGGAACCGCGCGTTCGTATCCTCGGCCGAGCCGAAGCCCGCGAACTGGCGCATCGTCCAGAGGCGGCCCCGGTACATCGACGGGTACACCCCGCGCGTGTACGGGAACTTCCCAGGGAGGCCGAGATCGCGCTCCGGGTCGAAGCCGGGAAGGTCGTCGGCCGTGTAGAGCGGGTCGACCGGGAGATCCGACAGCGTCGAGAAGCGGGCCTTCCGCTCGGGATGTTTCGCAATGGCGGCGTCGTATGTGACCTGCCACGCCGCCTTGGCCTTTGAATGGGGCTCGGCCGGGGCCGGCTCAGCCGGGCCCGGCCGCACGATTCCGCTCACGCTGCTGTCACCAGCGATCGGGCGATGACCATGCGCTGCACCTCGCTCGTCCCCTCGTAGATCGTCGTTGCGCGGGCATCGCGGAAGTAGCGCTCGATACCGTACTCGCGCATGTAGCCATACCCGCCGAAGACCTGGAGGCACGCGTACGCCGCGCGGTTCGCCGCCTCGCTCGCGTACAGCTTGGCCATCGCGGCCTCGCGGGTGAACGGCGCTCCGTGGTCCTTGAGCCACGCGGCGCGCAGCACGAGCAGCCGCGCGGCGTCGATCTCGGTTCTCACGGTGCTGAGGGAGAACCGAATGGACTGGAACGACGCGATCGGCGAGCCGAACTGAGTGCGCTCCTTCGCGTACGCCGTCGCGAGAGCGAGCGCGCCGCGCGCGATGCCGATCGCCTGCGCGCCGATGCCGATGCGGCCCGCGTCCAGGCCGGCCATCGCCACCTGGCTGAAGCCCTTGCCCTCGTCGCCGAGCACGGCGGTCACGGGGATCCGCGCGCCCTCGAACGTGATCGCGCTCGTCTCCGACGCCTGCAGCCCGAGCTTGTGCTCGGGCTTGCCGATGACGAGGCCCGGCGTGCCGGCAGGGACCAGGAACGCCGTGATGCCGGCGTGCGGCCGCGCCCCTTCGGGTTTGCCGACGCGGGCGAGCACGATGAAGAACGGTGCGTAGCGCGCGCTCGTCACGAACAGCTTGGTCCCGTCGATGACCCAGCAGTCGCCGTCGCGCCGCGCGGTCGAGCGCAGCGACGCCGCGTCGGAGCCGGCGGTCGGCTCGGTGAGGCAGAAGCCGGCCAGGCCCCGGCCATCGGACAGCAGCGGAAAGAACCCCCTCCGCTGCTCGGGCGTGCCCAGCCGCACGATCGAGGTCGCGACGATGCCACTGTTCACCGCCACCCCGACCGCGAGCGATGGCCACACCGCCGCCAGCTCTTCGAGCACGAGCGCGAAAGCCACGGCCGACGCGCCGAGGCCGCCGTCCGTCTCGGGCACGTTCATGCCGAGGACGCCAAGGTCGCCGAGCGAACGGATCACGTCCGCGGGGATCGTTCCGGCGTCCTCCGCGGCGGGGATGCGATCGCCGAGGTCGGCGACGAACGCGGCGACGCCCGAGGCGAGATCGCGCTCATCGGCGCCAGCAAAGGGCCACATCAGCCGATCAAGCCCCGGCCTTTGCTTGCTTCACCGCGTCGGTGAAGGCCGGGAGGAATTCGAAGACGTCGCCGACGATGCCGTAGTCGGCGACCTTGAAGATGTCCGCGTCGGGATCCTTGTTCACCGCCACGATGACCTTGCTCGAGGTCATGCCGGCGAGGTGCTGGATCGCGCCCGAGATCCCGAGCGCGATGTACAGGTCGGGCGTGACGGTCTTCCCGGTCTGCCCGACCTGCTCTTCGTTCGGACGCCAGCCCGCATCGGTCACCGCGCGCGACGCACCGAGCGCGGCGCCGAGCACGTCCGCGAGGGCTTCGACCTGGGTCCACGCTTCGGGACCCTTCAGGCCGCGGCCGCCTGACACGATCACCCGCGCCTCGCTGAGCGAGATGCGGCCGCCGCCCGATCCGGTCGGTTCGAAGCGGACGAATGCGAGGCCCGGGCTGTCCCCCGCGGGGATGCTCGTGACCTGCGGCTCGGCGCCGCCCTCGGCCAGCGGGAACGCGTTCGGTCGCACGCTTGCGACGGCGGGCAGCTGGGCGCGCACCCGGGCGCGCACCTTGCCGGCGTACATGCCGCGCGTCGCCTCGATCGCGCCGCCTTCGATCGCGAGATCGGTGCACTCGGAGAGGTAGGCACGGCTGAGCTTCGCGGCCAGGCGGGCCGCCACGTCACGACCGGACGGCGTGGCGCCGGCCAGGATGAGATCGGGCGCGTCGGCCTTCGCGCGCTCCGCCAAGGCCGCGGCCGCCGCGGCCCCGGACACCCGCTCGCCGGTCACCTCGATGACCGTGACCTCGCCCAGTGACGCGGCTTTCGCCGCGAGCTCCTTCGTCACGCGGCGCAGCGCGCCGTCCTTCTTCTCGGCGATGACCCAGATCTTCATCGGACCGTCGCCTCGTCGCGGCGAAGCCGCTCCTCGCTCGTCACAGGACCTTTGCCTCGTCCCGCAGCAGCTTCGCGAGCTCGGCGGCGTAGGCCTTCGTGTCGCCGTCCTTGAAGATCTTGCCGCCGCCGCGCGCCGGTGGCGGCTCGAGCTTCACGATCTCGAGCTTGACCGGATCGGCGATGCCGGTGACCGGGCGCTCGGGGATCTCCTTCTTCTTCGCCTTCATGATCCCCGGGAGCGACGGGTAGCGCGGCTCCTTGGCGCTCTTCTGGACCGTGAGCACGGCGGGGCCGCTGGCCTTCCAGACCTCGTGCCCGCCCTCGACCTCTTTGAATATCTCGGTCCCCTCGGCAGATGGCGCGAACTTGGTGACGACGGCGACGTGGGGCCAGCCCAATGCTTCGGCGAGCGCGGGGCCCACGAAGCCCTGGTCGTCGTCCGACGCCTGTTTCCCGCACAGCACGAGGTCGGGCCCCAGGTCGTCGATCGCGCTCTTCAGCGCGTTCGCGATCCCGAGCGGGCCGAGCGCGTCGGCGCCTTCGCCGGTGACGAGCGTCGCGTCGTCGCAGCCCATCGCCAGCGCCTGGCGCAGCGCGTCCTTCGTGCGCGGGCCACCCACGCTGATGACGCTCACGACCGTGTCCGCGGCGGTGTCCTTGTGCTCGAGCGCGAGCTCGATCGCGTATTCGTCGTACGGCGAGATCGACCAGGTCACGCCATCGGTGACCACCGACGTGCCGTCGGCGGCGACCTTGACCCGCGTCGTCGAGTCGGGGACCTGCTTGATGCAGATGAGGAACCTCATGTGGCGATCACTCCATCGGTAGTGGCGGTAGTGGCGAGACGCGCGGCGACCAGCTCGAGGACGTCGACGGGCTTGAGCTGCTCGGCGATCCCCTTCGCGCCCACGCCCTCGTCGAGCATGATGAGACAGAAGGGGCATCCCGACGCGACCTTCGACGGCTGCACGCCTTTCGCGTCGCCAGCGGCGAGGATCTGCTCGACCCGGCGGTGATTCACCCGCTGGCCGACCTTCTCCTCCATCCACATCCGCCCGCCGCCCGCGCCGCAGCAGAACCCGCGCTCGCGGTGATAGGGCTCGATCTCCATCCGCGTCACGCCGTCGATGGCGTCCAGGATGGCGCGCGGATCCTCGTAGATGCCGTTGTGCCGCCCGAGATAGCAGGGGTCGTGGTACGCGACGGTTTCCGCCTCGCCACTTGAACTGGGGCCGAGCGCGATCTTCTTCTCGGCGATCAGGTCCTGGACCAGCTGCAGCGCGTGCACCACCTCATAGCTGCCGCCGAGCTGCGGGTATTCGTTCGCGAGGGTGTTGAAGCAGTGCGGGCACGACGCGATGATCTTGCGCACCTTGTAGCGGCCGAAGGTCTCGATGTTCTGCTGCGCCTGCAGCTGCCACAGGTACTCGTTCCCCATCCGCCGGGCCGGATCGCCATTGCAGGTCTCCTCGGTCCCGAGGATCGCGAACGAGGTGCCGGCGGCCTGGAGGATCTTCGCCAGGGCCTTCGCGACGCGTTGATTGCGGCGGTCGAACGACGCCGCGCAGCCGACGAAGTACAGATACTCGGCGTCCGGCTGCTCGGCGAACGTCGGCACGCCAAGACCCTCAGCCCAGTCACCGCGGGTGCCGGCGGCCTCGCCCCACGGATTGCCGGCCCGCTCGATGTTCGTCATCGCGCGCTGCGCCTCGGGCGGCGCGGCGGCCTCCTGCATCGTGAGGTAGCGGCGCATGTCGACGATCTTGTCGATGTGTTCGATCGTCACCGGGCACTGCTCGACGCACGCCGCGCACGTCGTGCACGCCCACAGCTCGTCGGGCTTCGTCGCGAGCTGGTGCGCCGGCGCGGTGCCGGTGGCCGTCCGATCCTTCAGGAGCGCGTCGCCTTCCTTCAACAGGAGGTCGCGCAGGTCGAGCACGATCTTCTGCGGGTCGAGCGCCTTGCCCGTCGCCAGCGCCGGGCAATTGTCCGAGCAGCGGCCACATTCAGTGCAGGTGTAGCCGTCGAGATGCTGCTTCCACGAGAGATCGCGCAACGTCGCCGCGCCGAACGTCTCCTGCTCCTCGATCTTGTCGACGAAGCGCAGGGCGCCACGCGGCCGTTGGGTCCGGAAGAACACGTTCGGGAGCGTCGTGACGATGTGGAGGTGCTTCGACTGCGGCAGGTATGCCGCGAACCCGAGCACCGTGACCACGTGGACCCACCACGCCGCCGCAAAGACCGTGGGAGCGGCGCCGCCCCAGGCGAACGGGACGAGCTGCGCGAACGGCGGCATCGTCTGGTGGACCGCGAGGTAGCCGGCGGCCTGGCCCGCGTTCTCGAAGACCAGGAGCGACACCATCAGCGTCGCGATGAGCCCGAGGATGATGTAGCCGTCGAGCGCGATGTGCATCCGCGGCGGCTTGAAGAACGCCCGGCGCGCGACCGCGAGCAGGATCGATGCGAGCACGAGGACCGCGAACACGTCGACGGCCCAGACGAAGAGCCCGCTCTCGGCGCCCGGCATCCGCAGGCCGACGAGCCCGCTCAGGAGGAGGTCGACCGTGCCCATCGTGATGACGATGAAGCCCCAGAAGATGAGGGCGTGCGCGATCCCGCGGAGGTAATACGGCCGCTTCAGCAGCTTCCGCTGCAGGAGGTAGACGACGAGCTCGTCCTTCAGCCGCTTCCCGAGCTGCCCCGTCCGGTCCTCATTCCATCCGAGGCGGAGGTAGCGGTAGAGCTTCGACGCCCGGTACGCGAACGCGCCGAAGCCGAGCAGCGCCACGGCGGCGAGGACGAGCGCCCCGATGCCTTGCGTCGGTGGGATCAATTCAAACTCCAGCTGCGCTGGAGACGGTCAGGGCTCATCCGAGCATGTCCTCGGCGATGACCAGCTTCATGATCTCGGTCGTGCCTTCGTAGATCTCGGTGATCTTCGCGTCCCGGTAGTGGCGCTCGGCCGGGAAGTCCTTCAGGTAGCCGTAGCCGCCGAAGATCTGGACGCAGTTGCGCGCCGCCTTCATCGCGATGTCCGAAGCGAACAGCTTGGCCATCGCCGCCTCCGCGGTGAACTTCTCGCCGCGATCCTTCAGCGTCGCCGCGCGCCACGCCAAGAGGCGGGCCGCGTCGACCTCGGTCGCCATATCCGCGAGCATCCACTGGATCGCCTGGAGCTCGGCGATCGGCTTCCCGAAGGCCTGGCGCTCCTTCGCGTAGGCGAGCGAATCCTCGAGACAGGCCCGGGCGATGCCGATGGCCTGCGCCGCGATGCCGATGCGACCGCCGTCGAGGGTCGAGAGCGCGATCTTGAATCCTTCGCCGACCTCGCCCAGACGCTGGTCGTCCTCGACCCGCACGTTCTCGAACACGAGCTGCGCGGTGTCGGAGCCCTTGATGCCGAGCTTCTGTTCGACCCGGCCCACGGTCAGACCCGCTGCCGGCTTGTCGACGATGAACGCCGTGATGCCCTTGTGCCGCGACCCCGGCTGGGTCTGCGCGAACACGACGGCGACATCGGCGGTCACGCCGTTCGTGATGAAGTTCTTCGTGCCGCTGAGGAGCCAGCCCTGCCCGTCGCGCTTCGCGGTCATCTGCAACCCGGCCGCGTCCGATCCGGACGCCGGCTCGGTGAGCGCGAAGCAGCCCAGCTTGTCGCCGCGCGCGAGGGGCTTCAGCCAACGCTCCTTCTGGGACGGATTCCCGAACTTCAGCAGGGGACCGCAGCAGAGCGAGTTGTGCGCCTGCATCACGACACCGGTCGACGCGCATGCGCGGTTGATCTCCTCCGACGCGAGGATGTACGAGACCGCGTCCGCGCCGGCCCCGCCGAGGTCCTCAGGCACCTGGATGCCCATGAAGCCGAGCGACGCGAGCTCCTTGAGGATCGCGGGCGGCACCTTGCCCTGCTCATCGATGTCGTGCGCGATCGGCAGGAGCTTCTCCGTCGCGAAGGCGCGCGCGGTCCGCTGGATCAGCTCCTGCGTGTCGGTGAGCGTGAGATCGAAGGCCGCACCGGCCTCTGGCTCAGTGCTCGTGATCGTGGCCATGGGCGTGCTCCTCATTCACGTGGATGCCGATGTAGCGGCCCTCGGGGTCGCGCGCGAAGAAGTAATCGCCGTAGAAGTCGCCGATCACGGCCTTCGCGGCCTTGGCCTTGTCGAACGCGCCGCGCACGTCGTCGACCCCGAACCAGACCACGAACCCCGTCTGGCCGCAGACCTCGGGCGGCGTATCGCGATCCTCCGGGGAGTGGAACACGACATCGGCGTTGCCGGCCTTCAGCCAGCTCGCGTTCGGATCGCTGTCCATGCCGGTCGGCAGACCGACGACGTCGCCGTAGAACGCGGCGGTCGCGACATGCTTCGCCGTGAAGGCGAACACCGGGCCGACCTGGGGGCCGCTCACTTCTTGTACTCGAAGAAGCCGTGGCCGCTCTTGCGGCCGAGCCACCCCGCCTGCACGTACTGCCGCAACATCGGGGCGGGCCGGTACTTCGGGTCTCCGAGATCGCGCTGCATGACCTCGAGGATCGCGAGGCAGACGTCGAGGCCAATGAGGTCGGCGAGCGCGAGCGGACCCATCGGGAAGTTCAGGCCCTTCATCATCGTGTCGATCGCATCCGCGGTCCCGACGCCCTCGGATAGCACGAACACCGCCTCATTGATCATCGGCATGAGAACGCGGTTCGCGATGAACCCCGGCGCGTCGTTCGATTCGACCGCAGTCTTCCCGAGGGTCTTCGCAAGCGTGCGGGTCCGCTCCATCGTGGCGTCGCTCGTCTGCAGGCCGCGGATCAACTCCACGTAGCCCATGACCGGCACGGGGTTCATGAAGTGCATCCCCACGACCTGGGCGGGCCGCTTCGTCGCCGCGGCGAGCTTCGTGATCGAGATGCTCGAGGTGTTGGACGCGAGGATCGCGTCCGGCTTGCAGGCCGCGTCGAGCTTGTGGAACAGATCGGTCTTCACCGCAGCGTCCTCGAACGCCGCCTCGACGACGAAGTCGACCTTCGCGAGATCGCTCATCGCCGTGCTGGTCCGGATCCGGCCCGCGATCTCGGACGCCGGACGCGGCAGCTTGCCCTTCGGCTCGAGCCGGGCGAGCGACTCGGTGATCGCGGCCTGCCCGCGCTTCAGCTGGTCAAGGCCGATGTCGACGAGCACGACCTGCAGCCCAACGGTCGCGCAGACCTGCGCGATGCCTGCCCCCATCGTGCCGGCGCCGACCACGCCCACCTGCTCCATCTACAGCGCCTCGATGGCGAGCGCGACCGCCTCGCCGCCGCCAAGGCAGAGCGAGACGACGCCGCGCTGCTTGCCGCGCGCGCGCAGCGCGTACAGCAGCGTCACGAGCAGACGCGCGCCGGACGCGCCGATCGGATGTCCGAGAGCGACGGCGCCACCATTCACGTTGAACCGGTCTTCGGCGATGCCGATCTCGCGCCGCACCGCTTCGATCCCCGAGAACGCCTCGTTCACCTCGTACAGGTCCACGTCGCCGGCCTTCCAACCGGCCTTGTCGAGCACGCGGGCGATCGCGCCCGAGGGCGCGAGCAGGAAGAGATCGGGGTCATCGGCGAACTGGGCCTGCGCCACGATCCGGGCCAATGGAGCGGCATCGAGCTCGGCCGCGCGCGTCTCCGACGCGACGACGAGCGCGGCGGCGCCGTCGTTCAGCTTCGACGCGTTGCCCGCCGTGACGGTCCCGTCGGGCTTGAACGCGGGCTTCAACGCGGCCAGCGCCTCGAGAGACGTTTCGCGCGGGGTCTCGTCCTTCTCGACGCGGGTGACCTGGCCCTTCCGGCCCTTCGCCTCGACCGGCACGATCTCCGCGTCGAACGCGCCACTCTTCTGCGCGGCGAGCGCCTTCTCGTACGAGCGCAACGCGAAGCGGTCCTGATCCTCGCGCGAGAGGCCGCTCTTCGCGGCGGCCTTCTCGCCGCCAAGACCCATATGGCCACCGCCGTACGCGTCGACGAGCCCGTCGATGAGGTTCGCGTCCTCCATCGAGTGCTCGCCAAGGGTCAGCCCCTGCCGGAGCCCCTTGAGCAGATATGGGGCATTCGACATCGACTCCATCCCGCCGGCGACGATGACGCCGTATTCGCCCGCAGCGATCTGCGACGCCGCGAGCATCACGGCCTTCAGCCCCGAGCCGCAGACCTTGTTGATCGTCGTGCACGGGACGCTGCGCGGCAGTCCCGCACCGAGAGCGGCCTGGCGCGCCGGCGCTTGGCCGACGCCGGCCTGGATCACGCTGCCCATGAACACTTCATCGATGCGCTCGGGCGCGACGCGGCTCCGCTCGATCGCGCACTTGATGGCGATCGCGCCAAGCTGGGTTGCGGTGAGCGGCGCAAGTGATCCAAGGAACGCGCCGATCGGCGTGCGGGCCGCGCCGAGGATCACGCTGCGCTCCATCAGCGATCCGCCTCGAGCAGCCGCTGCGCGACGTGCTCGCGATAGCTGCGGATCTCATCGCGCAGCGCGTGCAGCTCAGCGATGCGTCCGTCCACGGTCAGCAGATGCGCGTCGAGGAGCTCGATGAGCCGCGGTAGCACGACGCGGTTGCTGCGCTGCGTCTTGTACATGCCCTCGAGCTCGCGCATCTCCTGCAATGAGAGACCAAGGACCTTGAGCCGGCGGATGAGCTTCAGCCGGCGGACGTCGTCCTCGGTGTAGACGCGCGTCCCGCCCTCGAGACGCTTCACGGACTCGAGGAGCCCCAGCTCTTCGTAATAGCGGATCGTCCGCTCGGTCATGCCGACCTTCACGGCCAGCTCGCCGATGCGGTAGCTCGCGATGCCCGGCTCGCCCAACGTCGCTCGCGCCACGCTTGCTTGCCTCCCCACTCGCCAGTTCACGTGAACTGGCAAACCTCCGCGATACTAGCCCGCAAGCTCCTGCACTGCGAGGGCGAGCGCCCGCGCTCCGAGGACCGCGTCATCTAGGGTCGCGAGCTCGTTCGGATTGTGGCTCCCGCCGGTCGAGCGTACGAACAGCATCCCCGTGGGCACGCCCGCCAGCTGCGAATTCTCGGCGTCGTGCCCGGCGCCGGAGAACAGCTCGGGGGCGTCGACGCCGACCGCCTTGGCCGAGCGAAGGAACAGGTCGCGAAGCGCGGGGTCGAGCGGGACGGCCGGCACCCGCGAGAGCACGTCGAGCGATGAGCGCACGCCGCGGTCGTCGCCGATCCGGCGGATCGCGGCGCGCACGTCGCGCGAGAGCTGCTCCACGGTCTGCTCGCTCCGCGCGCGGAGGTCGAGCGAGAACACGCACTCCCCGGGCACGACGTTCTTCGCGCCGGGCCGGACGCTGATCTCCCCCACCGTGCCCACCGCATCGGGTAGTGCGCGTGCCGCGCGCTCGACCGCGAGGACCATTTCCGCCGCGGCGGCGAGCGCGTCCAGGCGCGCGGTCATGATCGTCGCACCGGCATGATCCTGACGGCCGCGCACCGTGACCCGCGCGTGGAGGATCCCGACGATGTCGCTCACGACGCCGAGCGCGATCCCCGCGTCGGCGAGCCGCGGGCCCTGCTCGATGTGCAGCTCGACGTACGCCGCGAGTTCGCCCGGTCCGCGCCTCGCCATCACCGGATCGCCGGTCTCGCCCATCGCGCGCAGCGCGTCGGCGATGGTGACGCCGTTCCGGTCGGCACGCTGGGCCACACCGTCGGGAAGCCGGCCGAACGCGGCGCACGAGCCGAAGAGGCCCACGCCGAACCGCGCACCTTCCTCGTCACACCAGCCGACGACCTCGAGCGGACGGCGGAACCGCACTCCGTCGTCGAGCAGCGCATCGACCGCCTCGACCGCGCACAGCACGCCGAGCGCGCCGTCGAACCGGCCGCCCTCGGGCACCGAGTCGATGTGCGAGCCGACGAGAACGGCGGGACCCGCCTCGCCGAACCGTCCGTAGATGTTCCCGGCCGGGTCGCGCCAGACCTTCGCCCCGCGAGACCGCAGCCAGCCGCCAATGAGATCGCGGGCCCGTTGCTCATCGGGGCTCAACCCGAGCCGCGTCACGCTCGTGCCGCTGCCGCCGATCGCGGACAGCTCCGCGATGCGTCGCTCGAGCCGCGCTCGGTCGACGGTCATTCGATGCTCCCGGCGGGGCCTGCGAGGTCCTCGGGACGGACCGCGATCCCGCGGAACACGTCGGCCTCGACGGCCCTCGCGTATGCCAGATCCTGGGCCCGCAGATGCGCGAGCTCGGGGAACCGGGCCAGCTGCTCGTCGATGCGCTCCTCGAGCGTGACCACGCGCTGACCGCCGCGGCGATCGGCGTAATAGACGATCTTTTCGGCGAGCGTGCGGGGCTCCGTCGCGGGATCGCGCGGCGCATAGACCGGATGCCGGCGCGAGAGCTCGGCGAGATCCGCCAGTCCCTCCGCGGCGAGCACGAGCGGCCCCAGCACGTTGTGGTCGCGCGAGTCGCCCGCGAGCAACGGGCTCTTCCCGATGTCATGGAGATAGCCGCCGAGCGAGATCGCGCGCACGTCCAGGTCCGCCCCGGCAGCGGCGTGGGCTTCCGCGAGACCGGTCGCGATCGCTCCGACGACCCGCGAGTGCGTCCGCAGCCAGTCGGGGTAGCGGTAGCGATCGAAGTAGCCCTCGGCGATTGTGGACAAGTCTGTCACTGTGTTATTGACACGATGTCGGCTCGTGGATACGGTCGCGCCGGGGAGCGAAGAGTGGATCTGCAGACGAGCGACGAACGCATCATCGCGCACCTCGGCTTCGCCAGGGCGGTCGCGTCGCGCGCGCTCGACCCGCGGTGCCGTGGCGCCGATCGCGAGGACCTCGTGGCCTGGGGCGTCCTGGGCCTGGTCCA
>DATCPY010000202.1:0-9915 GCA_036569845.1 Candidatus Limnocylindria bacterium
GGCGGGAAGGGTCATAGTCCACAGCACTACTACTGCGACTGGCGTTCTAATCAACTTCTACCTACGAGGACGTGGAGGGGGACCGGGTGAAGGTCAGCTGTCTACAAGAGAACCTCGCGCGCGGTCTTTCGATCGTTGGACGTGGGGTCTCGACCAGGGGGACGCTCCCGATCCTCGGCAACGTCCTGCTGAAGACGGATGGCGGGCGGCTCAAGCTCACCGCGACGAACCTCGAGATCGGCGTGAACTGCTGGGTGCCAGCGAAGATCGAGGATGATGGCGCGATCACCGTGCCGGCGAAGCTCTTCACCGATTTCGTGAACTCTCTGCCGCCGGGACCGATCGAGCTAGCGCTCAACGTCCGGACGAAGACCATCCATCTGAAGAGCGCGACCACCGAAGCCAACCTGAAGGGCCTCGACGCGGAAGAGTTCCCGATCATCCCGGCGATCCCCGACAAGCCGACCACCCGGATGGCCCAGGGGGTCCTCCGCCGCATGATCAACGAGGTCGCCTTCGTCGCGGCGACCGATGACTCACGGCCTGTGCTCACCGGTGTGCTCACCACCTTCGAGGGCAACGAGGTGACGATGGCCGCGGCCGATCCATACCGCCTCTCGGTGCGACGCGCGCCGCTGCTGGTGAAGGTCGAGCCCAAGGTCGAGATCATCATTCCGGCCCGCAGCCTGTTCGAGGTCGCGCGCATCGTCGACGACTCGGAATCGCCGGTCGACATCCTTGTGACGCCGAACGGAAGCCAGGTCATCTTCCACACCGAAGAAGCGGACCTCGTGTCGCGGATCATCGAGGGCCAGTTCCCGAACTACCGCCAGGTCATCCCGACGAGCCATTCGACGAAGGTCACCGTCTCGCGCGACGAGCTGCTGAAGGCGACGAAGCTCGCCTCGTACTTCGCTCGCGATGCCGCCAACATCGTGCGGTTCGCGGTCGATCCGGCCCAGGAGGTGCCGCTCGTTGTGAGCGCGACCGCGGCCGAGGTCGGGGACAACACCTCGCGCGTCGACGCGACCGTCGAGGGGCAGGCCACCGCGATCGCGTTCAACTCGCGCTTCGTCGCGGACGCGCTCGGCAGCCTGAACGCGTCAGAGGTCGCGCTCGAGCTCGGCGGCCCGCTCGCGCCCGGCGTCGTTCGTATCGTCGGCGACGACAGCTACCTCCACGTGGTGATGCCGCTCCGAATACCCAGTTGACGGGGGCGGCTTTTGAATGGGGCTCGCCGGGGGCGGGCTAAGCCCGGCCCCGGCGCACGAAGGACGACTTGCGCGTAACCCGTCTGCTCATCGAAGACTTTCGGAGCTACGCGAGGACCGAGCGCGTGCTCGTCCCAGGCGTCACTGCGCTGGTCGGCCGCAACGGCGCGGGCAAGACCAATGTCCTCGAGGCGATCCAGCTCATCGCCCGAGGGGATTCGCCGCGCGCGCATGACGACACCGAGCTCGTGCGGTGGGGCGCCGGCACCGCGCGTGTATCCGCGAGGGTCGAGCGCGTCGACGACGCCCGCACCGTCGACATCCTGCTGTTCGCTCCGCCCGATGGGGAGCGCAGGCGACCACGCCGCTACCTCCTCGACGGAGCAGGGAAGCGGGCGGACGAGGCCATCGGAGAGCTCGCGGTCGTGTCGTTCTTTCCCGAGGACGTGCAGCTCCTGGCCGAGGCCCCGAGCGCGCGGCGCCGCTACCTCGACGCGATGGTGGCTCAGGTGCACCGCCGGCACCGCGCGGAGTCGCGCGAGTACGGACGCGTGCTCGAGCAGCGCAACGCTTTACTACGCGCGATGCGTCTTGACGTGCGGCCGAGCCCGGCTGCGCCGGCCTCGGCCGAGCCCCATTCAATGGAGCTGGGGTTCTGGGATAGCGAGCTCGTGCGGCTGGCCGCGTCGATCTCGCTCCGCCGGCTCGAGGCGGTGCGCGAGCTCGTCGCGCCGTTCCGCGAGGCCGCGACGCGATTCAGCGGCGCCGACGCGCTCTCGCTCGCCTATGCGGCGCAGGTCGAGGGCGACACCCTCGAAGAGCGCGCCGCGGCGTACCAGGCGCTCCTCGAACAGAAGCGCGAGCGCGAGCTGTGGCAGGGGACGACCCTCGTCGGGCCGCATCGCGAGGATCTCGCGGTGAGCGCGCATGGCCGCGCGCTCCCGACGTTCGCGTCGCGCGGCGAGCAGCGGAGCGCCGTGCTGTCGCTCAAGCTCGCGGAGGCGGCGTGGATCCGCGAGCGCGTCGGCGAGCTCCCGGTCTTCCTGCTCGACGACGTGCTGAGCGAGCTCGACCCGGGCCGGCGCGACGCCCTGGTCGATGCACTCCCCGAAGGCGCCCAGACGCTGCTCACCGCGGCGTTCGAGGCCGGCGTGCCAGAGCGGCTACTGGAGCGCGCCGAGGTGCTGCGCGTGAAGGATGGGTCGATCGGTTGAGACCGATCGGCGGGGCGATCGAGCGCGCCCTGCGCAAGCTCGGGCTCGACCGGGACATCGCGCGCGTGTCGGCACTGGACGCGTGGCCGGAGGCGGCCCGGGAGGTGTTCGGCCCGGCTGCCGACGCGACGCGTGCCGTGGGGCTCAGCGACCGGGCCCTCATCGTCGCCGTGCCGGACACCACGTGGTCCGGCGAGATCCGCCTCCGGGAGGCCGAGCTCGTCGCGGCGATCGCCCGTCGCGCGACGAGTGACCTCGCGCGGATCAGGACCGTTCCGGCCGTCGGCGGCGGTTGGCACGCGTCTGGCGATGATCGGTCTCGTGATCCGCACTCCTAGACTTCCGCCCTGGTGAAGCAGACCGGCTTTTCCACGAAGGTCGGATCGACCACCGACCTCCGACCGAACTCGGACGTCGTCGTCGTGAGCGAGCCGACGCTCGGTGCGACTCTCCGGACCAAGGGGCGCTTCTATTTCCTCTGCGAGGTCCTGCCGCAGGGGAAGCCCGGGACCGATGTCGCCCGCGAGGTCGCTGATCTCGTGCGCGAGCAGTACGAATACGACCTGTCGGCCGGCATCGAGGTCGCGATCCGCAAAGCGCTCCGGGATGCGAACCGCCGGGCCGCGCACCGGCTTCGCGATCAGCACGGCCGCGTGACGCTGCACACTGCCTGCGCGGTCCTCGTGAACAACGATCTGTACGCGGCGCGCATCGGTCAGGCCCAGATCTTCCTCGTTCGCCGCGCCCGGCTGTTCCTTCCCGGGGACGACCCGAACGAGCTCGCCGACTTCGTCCACCGGACGACGACGCGCCGCGCGGCCTCGCTCGGAAGCGACCCCGATCTGCTGCCCGCGGTGTGGAAGCAGACCATCGAGCCAGGGGACACGATCATCCTCGCCGGCGGCAACGCCATCGCGGCCCTCGGTGCCGATGCGCTGCTCAACGCCGCGGTCACACTGCACCCCCGCGCGGCCGCCGAGCACCTCCACAATCGGTTCATGGCCGAGGGCGGCGTCGGCAGCGACAGCGTGGTGTTCATCGAGGTGTCGCCGGCGACCACGACGGTGCCGCGCATCGCGTCTGCGCCCGAGCCGAGCCGTCCACCGGAGGAGGTCTTGGTCGCGGAGACCATCCGATCGCGGCTCGACGTGATCTGGAGCCACCGGCCGCGCCTCGGCCGCGCCTTCGGCGCCGTCACCGCGCCCGCGGCCGGCGTGGTCGGGAAGAGCCTCGCGATCGGCCTTGAGCTGATGCCCCATCGGGCCACCACGCTCGGCGGGCCGATGCAGACGGCGCGCGAGCGGAGCGCGCGCCAGCAGCGCCTCATCAGCCTCCTCGCCGTCGCGCTGCTCGGGGTGTCGATCATCATCGGCGCGGTCGTGGTGCGCGACTACCAGTCGAACAACGTGGTCGCGAGCTACACCATCGCGGTCCTGGCCGCCGGCGGCGATCTCGACTCAGCCCAGAACTTCCTTGACCGCAAACCGATCGCGGATGAGGAGCGCGCCCGGCAGAAGATCGAATCGGCAAGGACGCACATCGCGGACGCGGCCGCATCGCCGTCCGCGAACACGAAGCAGCTCGATACGCTGACGGCGCGCGCGAACGCGCTCTCCGACCGGCTCAACAACGTCCTCATCGACCTCTCGACGCTGGTCCCAGGCGCGAAGCCGGCGAGCTTCACCCAGACCCAGCTCGGCCTATACGTCGCGGACCCCGGCAGCGGCCGGATGTGGCGGATCTTCGAGCAGACGCCGGGCACCACCATCGCTGGCCCGGTGCTGCAGAAGGGCAAGGCCGGCGTCGGCAATCCGCTGCTCGTGACGGCCGTCGACAACGCGCTGTTCACGATCGACGACGCGAACAAGGTCTGGAAGGCCGAGGGCAACACCGTGGTCGAGGCCACCCCGCCCGGCAGCGACAAGTGGAAGAGCGTCAACGGCTTGGTGAGCTTCACCGGGAACCTCTACGTGCTCGACGCGACCTCGGGGCAGATCTGGCGGCACGAGGAGGATCGCGGCAAGTTCCTGACGGCCGACCCGGTCCTCGCGCAGGCCCTCACACCTGGCGCGATCACGTCGTTCGCCGTCGACGGCAGCATCTGGATCACGACGACCGCCGGGGACATCGGTCTCTTCAAGCGCGTCGGCACCGCGACGACCGCGACCAAGGCGGACTTCACGATCAAGTGGCTCGGTGAGCCGGTGAAGGCGACCGCGATCCAGGCGATCGATTCCCAGCGAAGCATCTACGTGCTCGACGCGCCCGGCCGGCGGTTGGTGCAGATCGGCCGCGACGGGCGCGAGGTCGCGCGATTCGACCTACCGAAGGATCTCCCGCCGCCGACCGCGTTCTTCGTGTCCGAGGGCCAGCGGATCGTCTACACCGCGCACGGCTCGAAGATCGCGGCGACGGATCTCAGTCGGTGATCCCGTTCTCGGACGTCAACCCGGCCCGAGGACCCGCGCTGGTCAACAGGCTCCTGCTGTTCGTGAACATCCTGGTGTGGCTGTACATCCTGAATCTGCAGCGAACGCCCGGTGCGCTCGACGCGTTCTTCGAGCACTACGCGTTCGACTGGACACGCTTCACCCACGACCTCTCCACGGGTACCTGGACCGTCGCGACGTTCATCCCGCTGATCACGCACATGTTCCTGCACGGCGGATGGCTACACATCATCGGCAACATGCTCTACCTCTGGGTCTTCGGCGATAACGTCGAGGACCGGCTCGGGAGCGGCACGTATCTCCTCTTCTATCTGCTGTGTGGGATCGTCGCCGCGGTCGGTCAGGGGCTCGTCTCACCCTCGCCGATGCTCGGAGCGTCCGGAGCGATCGCCGGCGTCCTCGGCGCGTACCTCGTGCTCTCGCCGGGCGCGCGCGTGAGGACGCTCATCTTCCTCGGGATCTTCATCACGGTCGTGCAGCTGCCGGCGATCATCGTCATCGGGTTCTTCATCGTGATCCAGCTCATCGAGGGTCTCTTGTCCCTGCGCCTGCCGGGCTACGCCGCGACCGAGCAGGTCGCGTACTTCGCGCACATCTTCGGGTTCTTCGCCGGCATCGTGTTGCTGTTCCTGCTACGCGACCGAGCCCGTCGCGAATCCGCGCCGTACGGCAGGTACGGGTAGCATTTTCCTGTGCCCGAGTCAGCTCCACGTTCGGGACTCGTTGTGTGCACGGTCGAGTCCGTCCGCGTGCACGTCCTGACCGGACAGCACGTGGTGCTCCTCCAGCCGAAGGACTCCGAGCGCCTCGTCCCGATCTGGATCGGCGCCGATCAGGCGCACAGCATCGCGACCCGCATCGCCGGCATCCCGAGCGACCGGCCGCTCACGCACGACCTGATGATGTCGATGCTGGCGGCGACCGGCGCGGAGATCACTCGCGTCATCGTGAAGGACCTGGTGACCGATGCGGCTGGTCAGGGGAGCGTGTTCCACGGCAGCGTGTTCCTGCAGGTCGGCGAGCGCGAGGTCGAGATCGACTCGCGCGCGTCGGACGCGATCGCGCTCGCGGTGCGCTGCGACGCCCCGATCCTCGTCGCGGAGAACGTGGTGGACCGCTCGTCGATCGCGGCGTCGGGCGAGGATGACCTGGACGTCGGCGAGCTGGGCGTGTTCCGGCAGTTCATCGAGAGCCTTCCGGACGAGCCGGCCAGGGGCATGGGCGATCTGCCCGACGACCCGACGAAGGGCAACAGCTGATCCGACCCGAGGGCCGGTCGCGCCGATGATCGATCCAGCGATCTGGCCGCTCGACTCGAGCGCCGACCGCCAGACGCACCTGCGCATCGGCGGGGTCGATGTGGTGAGCCTCGCCGATCGCCTCGGGACGCCGCTGTACGTGTACGACGCCGCGACGATCCGCGACGCGTATCGCCGCTACGGCGCGGCGTTCAAGGCCCATCGTCCGGTCCGGATCTCCTATGCGATCAAGGCGTGCGGGCTTCGCGGCGTCGCGTCGATCCTCGCGCGAGCGGGCGCGGACGCGAGCGCGGCGTCGCTCGGCGAGCTCCTGGCCGTAAGGCGCGCTGGCTTCGCGATGGCGCGCACCCAGCTCCACGGCAACGCCAAGACGGATGACGAGCTCCGTGCGGCGCTCCGCCTGGGCGTCGGCCGGATCGTGATCGACGGCGCGGACGAGATCGATCGACTGGCCCGGCTGGTCGCCCGGCGGACGACGCCGCAGCCGGTGTGGCTCCGCGTATCGCCCGGCATCGGCGCCGACACGCATCCGCACCTGCGCACCGGGGTCCTCGACAGCAAGTTCGGCGCGCCGATCGCCGGTGGCGACGCGCTCGCGCAGTGCCGCGCGATCGTCGCGACGAAGGGACTTCGGCTCGTCGGGATCCATGCGCATCTCGGGACGCAGCTGCACGAAGCCGAGCGCTATCGCGAGCTCGGCGCGGCGCTCGCCGACCTCGCGCGCGAGGTCCAGAGGGCGACCGGCGTGACGATGAAGGAGATCGGCGTCGGCGGCGGCCTCGCGATCCCGCTCCGCACCGGCGATCCCGTGCTCGATCTCGCCGCGTACGCCGCCGCGATCAGCGAGCCCATCCGGTCCGATGACGCGCTCGCGAAGGCGACGCTCTATCTCGAACCCGGGCGCTCGCTCGTCGGCCGGGCCGGGGTCGCGTTGTACCGCGTCGTGGGAACGAAGCGGGTCGCCGGCGTCCGCACGTTCGTGTCCGTGGACGGTGGCATGGGCGACAACATCAGGCCCGCGCTGTACGACGCGGCGTATACGGCCGTCGTCGCGGATCGAGCCACGGCTGCCCCGACGGAGCATGTCGCCGTCGCCGGCAAGTACTGCGAGAGCGGCGACCTGCTCATCCGCGACGTAGCGTTGCCCACGCCCGAGCCGGGCGAGCTACTCGCCATCCCGGCGGCCGGTGCGTACAGCGTCGCGATGGCCTCCAATTACAACCACCACGTGCGTCCGGCAGTCGTGCTCGTCGACGGCGGCCGGGCGAAGGTGATCCGGAAGCGCGAGACCCACGCCGACATCTGGCGCCTGGAGACGTGACGTGCGGCCGAGCCGGCCTCGGCCGAGCCCCATTCAAAGGCCTCGCAGCCAGAGCGACAGGCGCAGCAGGAGCAGGTCGCGGATGGCCTTCACGATGACCTTCGGCGGCGTCCCTTTTGGCTCGTGGTGCATGCGCGGGTGGTGGGGGATGCCGACCTCACGGGTCACGATCCCCTTCGCGCGGAGGGTGATCAGGAGCTCGGGAGAGAAGAACGCGCCGTTCGACTTCACGCTCGACAGGGGAACGCGCGCGAACACCTCGGCCCGGAACAGCTTGAAGGCACAGTCGACGTCGCGCCAGCCGCCGGCGAAGAGCATGCGGATGGCCCGGTTGTACGTGCGCGACACCACCACGTGCCACCAGCCGTACTCGAGCGTCAGCCGGTAGCCGAGGACCGCATCGACGCCCGGAACGAGCGCCGCGATGAGCCTGTCGAAGTCGGCCACGTCGAACTGCTGATCGCCGTCGGTGAAGAAGATGAACGGCTGGGTCGCGCTCTCGAAGCCCGCGCGGACCGCGCCGCCGTACCCGCGACCGGGGCGGTGGTGGATCACCTTGACCCGGGGATCCGTGCTCGCAAGCGCGTCGGCGAGCTCGCCGGTCGCGTCGCTGCTGCCATCGTCGATGACCGTGACCTCGACGCGATCGGCATACGTCGGGAGCACCTCGAGGGCCCGCGCGATCATCGGCGCGACGTTCAGCTCCTCGTTGCGCGCGGGGAAGAAGAAGGACAGGCCCGACAGCCGTTCGCTCACAGTCGGATAACGCTAGCGTTCTCGACGTGACGCGCCGGTCCGTCGCCATGACCAGCGAACAGTGGATCGCGGTGGCGCTGGGCTGCCTCGCGGTCGCCGCGTACGTCGTGGCGGGCTGGGGCGCGCCGACGGTGTACGACTACTACGGGCGTCTGGCCGACGCCTTCGTGCACGGCCGGTACTGGCTGCTCGAGGATCCGCCGTGGCTGAACGAGCTGCTCTCGTGCGGGGATGGCCGGTGGTGCGTCGCATATCCGCCGCTGCCGGCGATCCTGTCGATCCCGCTCCTTCCGTTCGGGACAGCCACGGCTCAGGATCTCGTGTCGCAACTCTGCGGCGGCGCGTCGGCCGGGGTGCTGTATCTCGCGCTTCGCGCGTACGGCGCCCCACGGCTCGTGGCCATCGCCGGCGCGCTGCTGTCGGCGTTCGGGACCACCCTCCTCTTCACCAGCGCCGACGGGCGGTCGTGGTACGCCGCGCATGCGGTGGCGATGCTCTTCACCACGATCGCGTTCCTCATCGCCGCCCGTGGCGGACCGGCGTGGGGCGTGGGCGCGGCCATCGGCCTCGCGGCGCTCGCGCGACTGCCGGTCGCCGCCGCGGCGCCCGCGCTCGCGCTGCTGGTCGCGCGGCGAGGCGATGCGCCGTTCCGAACGGCATTCGTTCGTATCGTTGCAGGCGGCCTGCCATTCCTGCTCGTGTACGTCGCGTACAACATCGCCCGCTGGGGGACCGTCACCGACGCGGGCTACGCGCGCCTCACCGAGGGCGACTTCTTCTTTGACCACGGGCTCTTCTCGCTTGCGTACCTGCCGCGTCACCTCTACGCGATCTTCATGGAGCCGCCGGACTTGGTGCCGAACGTCTGGTATTTCCTGCGGCCGCGGTTCGTCGGGACGAGCCTGTTCCTGGTGACCCCGGCGTTCCTCTTCGTCTTCGCGGGCCTGCAGGACGTGCGGCGTTCGCTGTTGGTCGGCGCGACCGCGCTCGCCGCCGGCCTTGCGCTCCTGCCCGACGTCACGCACGGCACGGTCGGCTTCGCGCAATTCGGCTACCGCTTCAGCATCGACGCGCAGCCGTTCCTCGTCGCCCTCGCGCTCGGCGGCGACGCGCTGCGTGGCGGCGTGTGGCGATCGCGGCCGTCGAACCTCTTTCTCGTGGCCGTCGTCCTGGCGATCGTGTTCAACGTCTACGCGACGATCGCGATCATCCGCTACGGGTTCTGGCAGTGAGCGCACGCGACCCGGACCAGGAGCGCCGGCGGGCGAACATCGCGATCGCGGTCATCATCGTCAGCGGGGTCCTGCTGCGACTCGTCGTCACACGCGCGCAGGGCTTCCCCTCGGACGTCGGCACGTTCATGGCCTGGGCCGAGAAGCTCGCGGCCGTCGGGCCGGGCCGGTTCTACGAGCCCGGCTACTTCAGCGATTACCCGCCCGGCTTCCTCTACGTGCTCTGGCTGCTCGGCGCGCTCTTCGACGGCGACCTTCTGCGCTTTGCCGTGAAGGCGATCAGCATCCCGGCGGACGTCGGGATCGTGCTGCTCGTCGTCCCGCTCGTCCGCAGGTACGCCGGCAACGGCGCCGCGATCCTCGCGGCCGGGATCTGGATGCTGCAGCCGGCCCCGATCTTCGCCGGGCCGTACTGGGGGCAGGTCGACGCGGTGGGCACGGTGCCGTTCCTCGCCGCGCTGCTCGCGGCGGG
>DATCPY010000203.1:0-22384 GCA_036569845.1 Candidatus Limnocylindria bacterium
GATGAACGCGACCGCGGTGACGATGATCCCAGCACCCACGAGGATCGAGGGCGTGATCGGCTCCGCGAGGATCAGCGCCCCGAGGACGACCGCCACGACCGGATTCACATATGCGTACGTCGACACGAGCGACACCGGAGCATGCTGCAGCAGCCAGCTGTACGCGGTGAACGCGACGAGGGATCCGAACACGACGAGGTACGCCATCGCGAGCAGCGAATTCGCGGACCAGGTCTCTGGCTGGAGGTGCCCGAATTCCCCGATGACCGCGCCGGCGACCACGAGGACCAGCCCGCCGGCGAGCTGCTGGATGCCGGTCGAGAGCAGGCTGTCGTTCGGCATCCGGAGGCGCGGCGCGAGGAACGTGCCGAGCGCCCATGACAGCGTGGCGATGAGGAGCAGGCCGAGGCCGAACGGGTCGACCGCGCCGCTCGCCCCGCGCGGCACGACGAGGAACGCGACGCCGGCGAATCCGACGGCCACGCCGATGAAGGTCGAGGCGCTGATCCGATCGCCCGCGATGCGCCGGAAGATCACGATCCACAGCGGCACCGACGCGATGATCAGCGCGGTGAGGCCCGAGGGCACGGTCCGCTCGGCGAGCACGACGAATCCGTTGCCACCGACCAGCAGGAGCAGGCCAACGATCGCGGCGCCGATGAGCTGTTCGCGCCGGACCTTCAGCCCGCGGCGGACCGCGACGAACGCCAGCAACACCAGCCCCGCGACGCAGAATCTGACGCCGGCGGAGAGCAGCGGTGGCAGCGTCTGCACCGCGATCGCGATCGCGAGATACGTGGAGCCCCAGATGACGTACACCGCGGCGAGCGCAGACCAGATCGCGATCGTCGAGGCTCCGCGCGTCGGGGACATCGCCTCGATGCTATCGGGCATGGCCACGATGCGACCGTAAACTGCGACGCATGTGGACGCACGATGGGTTCGCGATCTCGACGGACCCTGCGCATCTCGACCGCGATGTGATCTGGCGGTATCTCCACGATGAAGCGTATTGGGCGAAAGGGATCCCGCGTGATCTCTTCGAGCGCTCGATCGAGACGTCGCTGAACTTCGGACTCTTTGAAGGCGACGCGATGGCGGGCGGGAAGCAGATCGGCTTCTCGCGCGTTGTCACAGATGGGGCGACGTTCGCCTGGCTCTGCGACGTCTTCGTGCTGCCGGCGTACCGAGGGCGCGGCCTCGCGGCGTGGCTCATCGAGACCGTCGTCGGCCATCCGGACCTGCAGGTGCAGCGTGGCTTCGTCCTCGCGACGCGAGACGCGCACGGGCTCTACGAAAAGTTCGGCTGGCAGCCGGTGGACGCGGGACGGTTCATGCGGATCAGCCGGCCATATCGGACCGCCGATTGACCGAGCGCCGGGCCGACGCGTGGAAAGCGCCACTACCACGGACGCGCCGCACCGGGACCATGCGCAGGTGGTCGGTCTACTGGACGACGGCCGATGGGTCGACCGGCGGAGCGATGGTCGACACCGAGGCGATGGCCGACGAGCTGGTCGCAGCGCTCGGAGCGAAGCCGGACCCACGCAGCACGCCGGACACGGCGGTCGATACCTAGACTCGGCTCAGTGGACTTCGACCTCTCTCCCGAACAAGAAGAGATCCGGAAGCTCGCGCGCGACTTCGCCGACCGCGAGATCGCGCCGGGCGCCCGCGAGCGCGATCGCACCGAGACGTTCCCCGCGGAGATCCTGAAGAAGATGGCGCCGCTCGGGCTCCTCGGCGGTCCGATCCCCGAGGAGTACGGCGGGCACGGGCTTGACTACATCTCGCACGCCCTGGTGACCGAGGAGATCGGCCGCGCCGACTCATCGGTACGGACCACCCTCTCGGTCCAGATCTCGCTCGTCGAGCTCACGATCCTCAAGTGGGGCACCGAGGCCCAGAAGCGGCAGTACCTGCCGGCCCTCTGCGACGGCAGCGTGATCGGCTGCTTCGGCCTCACGGAGCCGGAGGTCGGCAGCGACGCGACGAACCTGCGAACGACCGCGAAGCGCGACGGGACCGACTGGATCGTGCGCGGTCGGAAGATGTGGATCAGCAACGGCAGCGTGAGCAGCCTCGCGCTCGTGTTCGCGCAGACGGATCCGGGCAAGGGGCACAAGGGCATCGTCGCGTTCCTCCTCGAGCGGGCCACCCAGCAGTACGGGAGCCAGGGCATTCACGGGAAGCTCGGGCTGCGATCGAGCGATTCATCCGAGCTCATCCTCGACGACGTCCGGGTGCCCGACGCCAACCGGCTCGGCGAGGTCGGCGATGGCTTCAAGATCGCGATGAGCGCGCTCGACTCGGGTCGCTACTCGGTCGCCGCCGGCGCGGTCGGGGTGGCCCAGGCCTGCATCGACGCATCGGTCGCGTACTCGACGCAACGGAGGTCGTTCGGCAAGCCGATCGCCGGTCATCAGCTCGTCGCGGAGCTCATCGCCGACATGGTGGTGGAGACCGAGGCCGCGCGGCTCCTGGTCTGGCGCGCGGGGGATCTCAAGAACAAGGGTCGCCCGAACACGCGCGAGACGAGCATCGCGAAGCTGTACGCGACCGAAGCCGCGCAGCGCGCCGCGGACAACGCGATCCAGATCCACGGCGGCTACGGCTTCTCCGATGAATTCCCGGTCGAGCGCTACTGGCGCGACGCGCGGGTGAACCGGCTGTACGAGGGCACGACCCAGATCCAGAAGCTGATCATCAGCCGATTCGCCACCGGCATCGACGCCATCTCTTGAACCCCAAAACCTTCGCCGCCTTCGGCTGCTCCGGTTTCGGGGGCCCTGCGGCTCAGTCGGGCAAAGCCCGCCTTCGCCTATGAGCATGCGTTGGGACGATCAGGCCGAGCGCACGCTGCGCACGCTCGCGGACATGGTCCCGGCGACGCTGCGCGAGCTCGCCACGGCTGCGGCCCGCGATGAGTGCGAGCTGGTGGCGTCGGATCGCGCGGCGGACGAGGTGATGGTCGAGGACGTGGTCCGTGGCTGGATCCGCACGACGCCACCGGAACAGCGCAACGGCCTGGTCGCGGTCATCGACGAGCTCGGCTTCGATGTCGAGCTCTTCGCCGACGACCTTCAGTCCGACGAGGGTTGGTCCGACGAGGACCCTGGAGCGTCAGAGCCCGACGGGATGTGAGTCCGCTCGCGGCGCGCGAGGGCCTCACCGATGGTCCCGGGCGCCGCGTCCATCGCGAGCGTGAACGTCGTCCGGGCGTCATCGAGCGCACCGAGCTCCCGCAGCGCGACGCCGCCGAGATAGCCGAGGAACGCGCGCTCGTCATCGGCCAGGAGGATGTAGCGATCCTCGGCGTCGCGTAACCGCGCGCGCACGGCGTCGGCGTCTCCGCGGTGGGCCGCGACGATCGCCTGAAGCGTTGCGGCCATCGCCGCGCGCGGCGGCGTGTCGGCCGGCGATCGCGCGGCGAGCTCGGCGCCGCGCACGCGATCGCCGCCGAGCGCGACGAGCTCGGCCCACGCCAAAGCGAGGTCGACGTCCGGGTCGCGGGGCCGCAGCGCCGCGGCGCGCCGGGCATCACCGGCCTTGTTCAGCGCGGCATACGCCGCGACGAGCGTGACCACGACATCGTGATCCGGCCTCGCGCGCGCGGCCGTCTCGAGCAAGGTGGCGGCGGAGAGCGGGTCGCCGCTCGGGTACAGGATCAGCCCGGCGAGCCTCCGGACGGGCGGGAACGCCGGGTAGCGGTCCATGAGCGGCGCGACGATCGTTCGCGCCCGGTCCAGATCGCCCGCAACGAGGGCGCCCTCGCCGCGCGCGAGCGTGGCGAGGAAGCGGACATGCCGGATGACGTACGCCACGATGCCTGCGGCGATGGCGCCGGCGGCAGCGAGCGCCACGATCCGGGACGCGGAGAGCCCCAGGACCATGAGCCCGACGGCCCCGAGCAGGAGGACGAAAGCGGCCAGCCAGACGGCTCTGATGGCCGGATGGCTACCTGGCGTGGACGATTTCAGCACGGCGGGCTTTTCCACAGGAAACCGCTCAATTGGCATCCCAGAGGGGCTTTATCCACCGAAATCGAGGGTTTATCCACACCCGAGGGCCCGGCGGGGCCGGGTCTGTTGTCCGCACTGCGTCCAGCGCCTACGCGTCAGCGAGCAGCCCGGCAGCGATGACGACGCGCTGGATCTCGCTCGTTCCCTCGTAGATCCGGTAGATGCGGGCATCCCGATAGGCTCGCTCGATCCAGAGCTCGCGCATGTAGCCCATCCCGCCGTGGATCTGGACGGCGGCGTCCGCCACCCGTCCAAGGTGCTCGGTCGCGAAGAGCTTCGTCATGGCGGCACGGTCCGTAACGCGCTCGCCGCGATCCGCCCGTGAGGCGGTGTCGTGGACCATGAGCCGCGCGGCGTGGATACCGGTGGCCGCGTCGGCCAGCATCCACTGGATCGCCTGATGGACGGCGATGGGCTTGCCGAACTGCACCCGCGCCTTCGCGTGTTCGATCGACGCCTCGAGGAGCCGCTGCGCGGCGCCCACCGCGTGCGCGGCGAGGCCGAGCCGGCCGAGGTCGAGCGTCCGGAGCGCGATCTTGAACCCTTCGCCCTCGGCGCCGATGCGCTGCGTCTCCGGTACGCGCATCTCGTGGAAGTACAGCTGCGCGGTCGTCGAACCGTGCAGGCCCATCTTCTCGTCGTTCGGCCCGACCTCGAGGCCGGGGGTGTCGCGGTCGACCACGAACGCCGTGATGGCCTTCGATCCGGCCCCGCGATCGAGGGTCGCGAACACGGTGAACACATCGGCGATCGGCGCGTTGGTGATGAAGGTCTTCGCGCCGTCGATCACGTACGCATCGCCGTCCCGTCGCGCGATGGTCTTGAGGCTGCCCGCGTCGCTGCCCGCGCCGGGCTCGGACAGGCCGTAGGCGCCGATGCGCTTCGCCGAGAGCAGGTCGGGTAGGTATCGCGACCGAAGCTCGTCCGGTCCGCCGACGTCGATCGCCGTCCCGCACAGCCCGGCCGACCCCCCGATGACGTTCCACAGCGACGCGTTCGCGCGCGCCAGCTGCTCGACGGCGACGCAGTATCCGAGCTTGCCGAAGCCCTGGCCACCGACCTCCTCGCGGAAGCCGATCCCGAAGAGACCCATGCCGGCCATCGCATCGATGACGTCGCGCGGGATGCGATCGCTCTTCTCGATCTCGTCGGCCCGCGGGACGAGCTGCTCCTCGACGAACGACCGCACGCTGCGCTGCAGGATCTGCAGCTCTTCGGGCAGCGCGGCGTCCACTAGGCGGCCTTCGCCTTCTCGAGCGCGTCACGGAGGTGCTGCGGGATGCGTGACGCTTTGCCGCTCGCGTGGTCGAGGATCACCTGCACCGTCGACCCCACCGCGCAGCGCTGCCCATCGGCACGATCGAAGGCGTACTCGAGCGTCCAGGATGAGTTCCTGATCTCGCCGATCCGGACCCGGATGTCATATTCGTCATCGAATCGCAACGGCGCCTGATAGCGGACCGTCGCTTCGCCGATCGTGAAGTCGACGCCGCGGTCGAGGAGATCGCGCTTGTAGTCGATGCCAAGCTCGCGGAGAAATGCGATCCGGCCGACCTCGGCGAAGAGCAGGTAGTTCGCGTAGTACACGACGCCTTGGAGGTCGGTCTCTCCGAATCGCACGCGCTGGCGGTGCGAGAATGGATATTCGCCGCTCGTCGTGACCATTTTGGCGAGGCTAGCCGCTTGGCATGGGGCCTGCTCGATAGGCAGGCATGAGTACAGGACAGAGACCGAACGTCAACGAGACCGAGATCATCGACCGTCCCGTCGTCGAACGCGTCGAACACGTCGAGCGCGTGACCGAGCGGCCCGCGTCCGTCGCCCCTGCGGGGCAGGTGAACGTCAGCACGAGCCCGTATGCGCCGGTGTGGACCGTGACGCGGGTCGTCACGTTGCTGTTCACCGTCCTCGAGGTGGTGCTGCTGATCCGCTTCGTCCTGAAGCTGCTCGGCGCGAACGCCCAGCAGGCGCTCGTCTCCGGGATCTACGCGGTCACCGAGCCCCTCGTGCGGCCGTTCCAGGGGATCTGGCCGCAGACCGACACACCGACCGTGATCGACCTGCCGGCATTGCTTGCGATCGTCTTCCTGTTCTTGATCGCGGCGCTCGTCGTCGCGCTGGTCCGGGCGATCTCGAACAACCGGCCCGCCGCCTAGCGCTTCCCCGCGGCGCGCACCTCGTCGAGGGCCCGCACGTCCTCGAGCGACGACGTGTCCCCGAGATCGGTCTTGCCGAGGTATGCGCCGCGGATGAGCCGGCGAAGGATCTTGCCGTTCCGCGTTTTCGGCAGCTGATGGACGAACCGCACGGCCTTCGGCCGGAGCGGCTTGCCGAGCTGCTCCGCGATCGTGTCCGACACGGATCGCTCGAGCGCCGCGTCGATCGTGGTGCCGGGCTTGACGACGGCGAACACCACGATCGCCTCGCCCTTGAGCTCGTCCGGGACACCGATCGCGGCAGCTTCGCTCACCGCCGGGTTCGCGACCGCCGCAGACTCCACCTCGGCCGGACCGACGCGCTTTCCCGCGATCTTCAGCGTGTCGTCGCTCCGGCCCTCGATGTACCAGAAGAGGTCGTCGTCGATGCGAGCCCAGTCGCCGTGCACCCAGACGTTCGGGACACGTGACCAATACGTTTCGATGTATCGCTCCCGATCCTTCCAGAACCCGCGGGTCATCCCGGGCCAGGGCGCGCGCAGCACGAGCTCGCCGACGGCGCCGCGTACCGAACGGCCCTGATCGTCGACGACATCCGCGGCCATGCCCGGGATCGGACCGCGGAACGAGCCTGGCTTGATGTCCGTCCACGTCGTGCACCCGAGGATGCCGCCCGAGATCTCCGTGCCACCGGAGTAATTGATGATCGGGCAGCGCGCGTCGCCCACCGCGCGGAAATACCACCACCACGGCTCGGGATTCCACGGCTCGCCGGTGCTGCCAAGCACGAGCAGGCTCGAGCGATCGTGCTTCCGCACGGGATCCTCGCCCGCGCGCATCAAGCCCCGGATCGCCGTCGGCGAGATCCCGAGGTGCGTGGCCCTGTGGCGCTCCACCATCGACCAGATCCGTGACTCGTCCGGGAAGTCCGGGGTGCCGTCATAGAGGACGATCGTCGCGCCGAGCATGAGCCCGCCGGCGATGAGCCAGGGACCCATCATCCAGCCGATGTCGGTGAACCAGAACACGACGTCGCCGCCCTGCACGTCGAAGCAGTGGGCCATGTCCTGCGCGGCCTTCACCGGGAATCCGCCGTGCACGTGCACCGCACCCTTGGGCCGCCCGGTCGTGCCTGAGGTGTAGATGATCATGAACGGGTCCTCGGCGCTGGTGTCCTCCCACGCCTCGATCGGATCCGTGCCGCGACGCACGACCTCCGCCCAGGTCACGTCGCGGTCCCGCGTCGGATACGCACGGCCGAGCCGCTCGGCGACGATCACGTGCTTCACGCTGGGCGCGCCGTCCGCAGCGGTGTCCGCCGTCTCCTTCATCGCAACGACGGTGCCGCGCCGGTGGAAGCCGTCGGCGCAGATCACGACCGATGCTCCGCAGTCGCGCAGCCGGCCGGCGATCGCCTCGGCGCCGTAGCCGGAGAAGATCGGCGTGTACATGGCGCCGAGGGCGCCGAGGGCCAGGACCGCGACGACGCACTCGATACCCATCGGCAGGAACACGGCGACGCGATCGCCCTTCCGCACGCCGATCGCGCGGAGACCAGCGGCGAACCGCGCGACGTCCGCGCGCAGCTCGCCATACGTGAGCCGGTCGACCTGTCCGTCCTCGCGCTCCGCGATGAGGGCGACGCGGTCTTGCGCGCGATCGGCGCGCAGCGCCGTGCTGACGTAGTTCATTCGCCCGCCGGTCCACCAGGTCGTCCACGGCAGGCCCTTCGACGTGTCCATCGCCCGCGAGTACGGGGCGGACCAGACGAGGTCGAGATCGCGATCGACGGCGCGCCAGAACCGCTCGAGGTCGTCGGTGGCCCACGTCAGCAGCGCGTCGTAGCTGTTCAGACCCTGCGCGTTCGCGAAGCGGCGCAGGCGGCTGCGGTCGAGATAGCGCTCCGTCGGCGACCACGCTGGCATGAGATGACTCTAGCCAGCCGCGGCGGCGGGCCTATCGTTCGGCGATGCCCGCGACGAAGAAGACGACGAAGAAGCGTGGCCCCGCCGCGCCCCGCGGCCCGGAGCCGCTCGAGAGCGGCATCGACCTGACCGACGAGAGCGTCGCCGCTCTCGCGAAGCTCGTTACGAAGGCCGGCGGCGCGACGCACGCCGCGTACCGGGATCCGTACGGCGGGTCGCCCCTGCTGTTCGTGAGCCTCCCGCTGCGCTCGATCGAAGCGACCGAGTTCCAGCGCGACCTCTCGAAGGTCCACGCCGACCGGCTGTCGGACGCCATCGGCGCGGTCGGCGTGTTCCTCGATCCGGTGATCGCGGTCGCGGGCAAGGACGGGTTCAGCTCACCGAACGGACGCCACCGGCTCGCTGCCGCGAAGAAGCTCGGCCTGCGCACCGTGAGCGCCCTCGTCGTGGCGGACCCGCAGATCGCGTATCGCATCCTGCCGCTCAACACCGAAAAGGCCCACAACCTCCGCGACCGGAGCATGGAAGTGATCCGGATGGCGCGGTCGCTCGCGAAAGAGCAGCCGCGCTCGAAAGAGAAGGACCACGCCGTCGCGTTCGAGGCTGCCCACTTCCTCACCCTCGGCACGGCGTACGAGGAGCGCGGGCGGTTCGCCGGCTCGTCGTATCAGTCGATGCTGCGACGCGTGGATGTGTTCCTCGACGGCACGCTGCCCGCGGCGCTGCGGCAGCGCGACCAGTGGGGCCGCCGGCTCTTAGACATCGACGACCGCGTCGCCGCGCACGTCAAGACGCTGCAGGAGATGGGTTTCAAGAGCCCGTACCTGCGCGCGGTCGTGGTCGCGCGCTGCAATCCGGTTCGCTGGATCCCGCAGAAGCGCGGCGCCCCGCCGCCGATGAGCATGGCCGAAGCGCTCGGAAAGATGGCCGCGAGCGTTCGCAAGTTCGATCCGAAGTCGGTGCGCGCCGGAGACCTCGCGCTCGTCGCCGCAGTCAGCTCGGACGAGGGCTAGTCCCCCTAGAGCCCCGGCACGTAGTTGAGGACGATCGCCGCGATCAAGATCGCGATGAACGCGGCGACGATGAGCGCCAGTGGCACGACATAGAACAGGACGATCGCGATGACCAGCACGACGAACGAACGGCGCGGCGGTAGGCCGTAGTGCGCCTCGATGCCCCGCCACGTGAGCACCGCGAACCAGATCAGGCACGCGATGCCAATGAGCTGCGCAGCCTGCGCGCCGGCGGTCCTGCCGCTGCCCAGGGCCGCGGCCGCGCCATCAGCAGGGATCCGCGTGATCGCGGCCGCGTATCCGGTGAACACGAACATCGGCCGGAAGGCCCGGCGCTGGCCATCGAGCCGGGCGGCGGCGTGGACCGCCGTGGCGCCGAGGATCCACACCAGCAGCGGCGAGAACGCGGTCACCACGATGACCGCCGTCCACACCTGCTCGATGAGATAACCGATGATCGCGGCCCGATCGCGGCCGAGCGTGTCGATGAGCGCAGCGATCGCCGGGCTGCGGCCGTCGCCGTAGAGGATGCTGCTCACCGGAACGTCCGCTGCGAATCGCGCGGCACTCACCGCGGCCACGGCGGTCGCCATCACCAGGAGCCCGACCGCGACGGGCAGGGTGCCGGTCGCGAGCACGAGTGCGGCGCCTCTCTTCGGCGAGCGCAGCAGCGCCAGCAGCTCGGTCACCTGAATGCCGCAGCCAGGGCATCGCGTGCCGCGACATCGGTCGCGACATCGATCGCGTCGCGCTCGTCGCCGGTCCAGGCCGGCGGGTCGGCATCATGCAGCTCCTCGGGGATCGGCGCGCCGAGCATGACGAGATACTCGATCGACCAGCCTCGCGCGACCGCGTCCAGGTCGTAGCCGCCGCCGCCCATCGCCACCCACGGCAGCTCGAAGTCACGGAAGGCGCGCACGGCGTGCTCCCGAGCGCGCGTCGAGACCTGCAGATGCGTGAGCGGATCGGTGAAGTGCGAATCGATGCCCTGCTGCGTCACCAGGACGTCAGGCCCGAAGCGCGCGATCAGCGGTGGCACGACGGCGTCGAAGGCGTTCGTGTACGCGTGATCGTCGGTGTACGGCGGCAGCGCGACGTTGATGCTGTAGCCGGCGCCCTTGCCCGTGCCGCGCTCGTCGGCGAACCCCGTACCGGGGAACAGCGATCGCCCGGTCTCGTGCAGCGAGATGGTGAGGACCTGGTCGGTGTCGTAGAACGCCGCTTGCACGCCGTCGCCGTGGTGCGCGTCGATGTCCACATACGCGACCTTGAGACCACGATCGGCGAGGAGACCGCAGGCGATCGCCGGGTCGTTGTAGATGCAGAAGCCCGACGCGCGGCTTCGCATCGCGTGATGCAGCCCGCCCGCGCCGTTGAACGAGACCCGGAGCCGCCCGGCCAGGACCTCCTCCATCCCGCTGAGCGTGCCGCCGGTGGTCAGGAGCGACGCCTCGTGCATGCCGGCGAACGGCGGCGTATCGCCGTCGGTCGACAGGCCCCACCGCGAGTGATCTCCGTTCGGATCGGCCGACGCCGCCTGCACGCCGCGCACGTACTCAGGTGAATGGATGCGCTCGATCTCGGCGATGGTGGCGTCACGCGGCTCGAGGAGGACCGCGTTCGGACGATCGAACGCGCCGAGCGTCTCCAAGCGGTCATGCACGCCGATGAGCCGCCGCGGTTTGAGCGGATGGTCCGCACGGTACACGTGCGACGCGAGGCGCGGGTCCCATACGAACCCGGCGCGGTCGGTCTTCAGCGCTCCAGCGTCTCCATGAGCTCGCGCCACTCACCGGGCGACATGCCGGTGGACTCGCGCTCGACCGGCTCGCCCTTCAATAGCCGCTTCACGACGGCCAGGCCCTTGGCCGAGAGCTCGTACGCACCCATCCGGTAATCGGTGAAGGCCGCGTACGTGAGCGGGACCCACTGCTTCACGATGTCGAGGATCACGTCGGCGTACACGCGGATCTCGTACTGCGCGTGAGCATCACCACGCAGCTTCAAATAGTGGAGCAGGTTGTGAAGGTCGATCTTCCAATACCACTGCGTGTAGTAATTGACCGACAGATTCATGCGCGCGAGCTCGCGCGCCAGACCGGATCGGTTCGGATCGAGCGTCTCGCCTGTCGCGGTCTCGTTGAGCATCTCTTCGTAGTGGTCGTACGCGCGTGTCGCATCCTCGCGAAGCAGCTCCATCACGCGACGTGCTTCCTCGCCGGTGAGCGTGTCGCCGCGACCTTGCCGATTCGACTTCGCTTGTGTTCCCAGTTGCTCGGGCTCGGGCATGTAGAACTCGCGATCGAGGATCGAGTACCTCGCACTGTACTCATTCACCGCGGCAGTGCGCGTCCGAATTTGTTGGCGGGCAACGAAGATCGGCAGTTTCATGTGCAGCTTGAGCTCGCACATCTCGAATGGGGACGTGTGCCGGTGACGCATGAGGTAGTTGATGAGTCCCGCATCCTCGCGGATCTTCTTCGTCCCCGCGCCGTACGACACGCGCGCAGCCTGCACGACCGCGGCATCGTCGCCCATGTAATCGATGACCCGAATGAAACCGTGATCGAGCACCGGGATGGGCTGATAGAGGAGGGCCTCCATCGCCGGTACGGTCGCGCGGCGGGTCTCGTGGGTCGCCTGGCGCTGGGCCTCGATCTCGGTCCGCTGCGAATCGGTGACGGTCGCGGGCCGCTCGAGGGTGTCCACAGATCGCGAGTCTAGGACCGGCGGTATTGCGCCTCCGGCTGCACATCTCCGCGCGCCTGCCGCCGATCGAGGGCCACGCGGCGCTCGCTCTGCCGTTTCGCGACGGTCTTCATCTCCGCTGCAGCTTGCGCGAGCGCGGCGGCCGTCGAGAACGGCCCCCGGTCCGACAGGGCGATCCCCACCGACACCGACGCGAACGACCAGCGGCGGCGAAGGCCACGGCGGTCGGGCGCCTCATACCCACCAGCGGCGATGTCGCCGGCGTCGTGCAGCTGACGCGACCGGACGCCGAAACGAGTCACGATGTCCTCCGCCATTGACTCGGCCTCGTCGGCATCGCACAGGACCACGAAGTCATCGCCACCGATGTGGCCGAGGAAGGTGCCATCGCCCGCTCCGCTGACGGCGCCGAAGATCGCCTCGGCGAGCTCGGCGATGAGGGTGTCGCCCCGAGTGAAGCCGTAGCGGTCGTTGAAGCTCTTGAAGTTGTCGATGTCGAGGTAGAGGCACGCGAAGCGCTCACCGGCCTTGAGGCGCGAGGTGATCTCCTCATAGATCGCGGTGTTCCCGGGCAGGCCCGACAACGGGTTCAGGCCGCCAAGCGTCCGCAGCCGCCGCAACGACGTCTGCACTCGCGCGGCGAGCTCCTCGAGGTCGAATGGCTTCGTCACGTAGTCGTCGGCGCCGGCGCGAAGGTGGCGCACCTTGTCGTCGCGTCGCGATGAGCCGGTGAGGAAGACGACGGGCGTGTAGCGGGTGCGGTGATCGGCTTGCAGCCGCTCGAAGACCTGATCGCCGGAGAGCTCCGGCAGCCCGAGGTCCAGCACGACGAGCTGCGGCCGTAGTGCCACGGCCCGCTGCACCGCGGTCAGGCCATCGTGCACCGACTCGCAGGCGAGCCCGTCCTCCGAGAGTCGCGCGGTGAGCGCGGCACAGATGGCCGGATCGTCGTCGACGATCAGGACCCTGGGCTTCCTGTCCATGGCAACGATGGTCCGCTCGCACGCGCACGGCGGATAGATGACCCGATGGCGACATGCGGGTCAGGACGAAAGAGCCACCCCGGTAAGTGATCTTTGACCCGATGCCTCGGTAGGTCGGCGGGTCGGGCTAGGGCGTCGTGCCGATCACGGCCATGCAGCCACCGCGGAACGCGACCCGATCGACCACCAGCGGGAACGATCCGGCGAAGTCGGTCAACGACCGATCGAGCGCGGCGACCAGCTGCTCCTTCACGTTGCCGGGGACCGGACCGAGGTCGAGGTCGCGCGTCTTCATGACGAGCTTCCCATCGCGGGCGCCCGCGATCACGTTCGCGGTCGCAGGGACGCCGAATGGACCGGCGGCCGCCTGCGCGCCCACATGGACGCCCCCGCCGTCGATGGTCACGATGATCCCGCTCACCGGTACCGGAAGGTTCGCGCTCGTCACGCCATCGGCCGCCGCCTGGGTGAGCTCCGCAGCGGAGAGGACGATCGCCGCGGGCTGCTTCGCGGCGGTGCGTCCGTATGCCGCGAGCGCGTCACCGCGGTCAGCGAGTGGTCCGGATGAGAAGACGCGACCCTTCGCCTCGGCACCACACACGCTCGTGATGCTCTCGGCGGCCGTGAAGCCGCTCGTTGCCAGGGCACCGGTCGCGGGTGCGGTGATGCCCAGGGTGGTGCGCACGAGGTCACCGAGGGCGAGGTTGGCAGTGAACTTGGTCGAGAAGTCGCTCGTCGCGCTTCGAGTCCCGTCGACCGTGAGGGTGGCGCCCGGCGCTGCGCCGGCCGCGGTCATCGCGACCGAGTACGTTCCGGTCACTGGTCCATCGATCGTCACGATCGCGCCAGAGAAATTGCATCCGGGGATCTGACGGAGCGCGGTGCTGCACTGCAGCCCGCGCGGGTCGATGACGGTGAAACCAACATTCGCTGACGGAGTGAACCGGAGCCGAGGGCTCGGGGCCTGCGGGGTCGGGTTCGCCGGCGCCTGCGCGCCCTGCGGTACTTGGACCTCTTCGCCGGGTCCGACGGTCGTCTGACCTCCGGACGTCGCCTGCACGACGACCTGACCCTCGGTCGTCTTGACCGTCGTGGTCGTGATGCCATTCACGGTCTCGACGATGGTCTCGAACGCGGTGCCGCGCACGGCGGCCGTCGAGCTCGGGGTCCGGATCTCGAACGTGCTGTCGGGGCCGAGCTTCTGCACCGACGCCCAGGTCCGCCCAAGGGTCTGCTCGATCGTGACCTGGATCCCGCCGCTGCCGGTCTTCACAAGGCTCGTGACCTTGACCAGGGAGCCCGACTCGACGGTGAGCGTGCTGCCGTCGAAGAACGTGACCACCGCGTTGCCGGCGGCATTGGCGCGGACCGTGTCGCCGCCAGTGAGCAGGTCGCCGTCGAAGGCGGGAGCGAAGTCGCCGCCGGTCTTCTGGGCGTCGACCTGCCCGTGGAGGACGGTGAGCGTCGCGGCGTTCGCGATCGAGAGGCTGTCGCCGCGCGGGAAGAACAGGAACGCCCCCACGGCGACGATGAGCACGAGCAGAACGATCGCGGCCCTTTTCAACGCTTCCCCACCCTTGGCTTTGCCTTGCTTTGCTGTTTGTGAGGCTAGCAGGGGAGCGGTCGCATACCGGTGTCAGCGCGCGCGCAGCTGCTCCCACTCCGACCTTCGGATCTCGCAGAGCCAGTGGTCGTGCCAGCGTCCCTCGCGGAAGAAATGCTCGCGCTCGATGCCGACCTCGCGATAGCCCGCCTTCAGGAGCGCGCGCTTGCTGGGCTCGTTCTCCACGAACGCGCCGGACATCAGCTTGTGGAGGTTGAGCTGGCGGAACGCATAGTCCGTTCGGATGGCCATGGCCTCGGACGCCCGGCCCTTCCCCCACTCCGACTTCACCCCGATGACGATCCCCGTCGTGCCGTGGGCGTGGAGCCAGTCGATCTGGTGGATGCCGGTCGCGCCGATGGCCTGCCCATCGGCCTCGAGCATCCAGAACACGTCCGTCGGGGACTCCCCGAGCCTCTGGAGGAACCCCTCCTCCTGCAGCAGGCCGACGCCGAAGCGCCGCAGGAGGTAGCGCGTGACCTCGAGGTCGCCGAACCAGGCCACGAACAATTCGGCGTCGGAATCGACGGGCGGGCGAAGGGTCACCTTCGTGCCCACCAGCACGGGGCCATACATCTGCGCGCGTGATGCTAGCGCGGCATCATGGGCGTATGCGCCTGCACTTCCTCGGGGCCGCGCGCACGGTGACCGGCTCGCAGTACCTGCTCGAGACCGATCGGGCGCGCGTGCTCGTCGACTGCGGGATGTTCCAGGGGAGCCCGCACGACGTCTTGCGCAATCGCGTGTCGCTCGCGTATGACCCGGCGAAGATCGACGCGATCCTCCTCACGCACGCGCACCTTGATCACTGCGGGCTGATCCCGCACGTGACCGCGCTCGGTTTCCGTGGCCCGATCTACGCGACGCGAGGGACGGTCGAGCTCACCCGCCTCGTCCTGCTCGATTCGGCGAAGCTGCAGGAGGAGTTCGCGGCGAAACACCAGCGGTTCGCGCGCAAGTTCCCCGACCGCGCGGCCGTCGAGGACCGCGCGGCGGCGGCGGAGCTCGCGTCCGCGACCGATGAGGACGCCGAGCTGGCCACGCGCAACGCGACGCCCGAGGCGCTCACGTATCTGCGCGAGCCGCTGTATACGAGCGTGAATGCGAACGCCGCTCTCGCGCAGTGCAAGGGGATCGAGTACGGCGCCGAGACGGAGATCGCGCCCGGCGTGACCGCGACGTACCTCGACGCCGGGCACATCCTCGGCTCGGCGATCATCCGGGTCCGCGCAAGAGACAACAGCGGCGAGCGCACGATCGTGTTCAGCGGCGACCTCGGACGGCCGAACACGCCGATCATCCGCGACCCCACCCCGGTGCGTGACGGCGACTATCTCCTCGTCGAGTCGACCTATGGCGGCCGCACCCACGAGCCGGAGGAGGAAGCGATCCGGCTGCTGGGCGAGGCCGTGACCTCCGCGAACGGCGCGAAGGGCGTTCTGCTCATGCCGTCGTTCGCGATCGGCCGGACCCAGGAGATCGTCTACGAGCTCGACCGGCTCCTGGCCGCGGGCACGATCCCCCACCTGCCGCTCTATCTCGACTCACCGATGGCCAGCAGCGCCACGGACATCTACCGCAAGTACGCCGAGTATTTCGACGACGACGCCAAGACGCTGCTCGCGAAGTCCGCGGCGCCGCTCGACTACCCGGACGCGGTCATGGTCAAGGACGCGAACGCGTCCATCGCGCTCGACCAGACGGGCGTCCGGCCGTTCATGGTCGTCGCGTCGAACGGGATGATCACCGGCGGCCGCATCGTGCAGCACGTGAAGGCGTTCGTCGGCGATCCCGCGATGACCCTGCTCTTCGTCGGCTATCAGGGGGTGGGCACGCTCGGCGCGCAGCTGCAGCAGGGCGCGAAGCAGGTCCGCATCGACGGGCAGAACCTCGACGTCGCCTGCCAGGTCCGGTCCATCAGCGGCTTCTCGGCACATGCGGACGAGCCCGAGCTGCTGGCGTGGCTCAAGAACTTCAGCGTCGCGCCGAAGCTCACGTTCATCGTGCATGGCGATCCCGCGGCCCAGGCCGCGTTCGAGCCGAAGGTGCAGGCCCTCGGGTTCGCGACCAAGGTCCCTGCGTGGCGCGAGACCGTCGAGCTCACGTGACCCCGCCACCCATCAAGGGTGTCTGCTTCGACTTCGGGGACACGCTGTTCCACAGCCCCGACGGCGCGGCCGTCATCGCGGAGGCCGGCGTCGCGCCGCAGGTGGCGCGCGAGCTCTGGGAGAAGATCTGGCGCGACTCCAAGACTCCTGCGGCGCTCGCGGTGCAGCGTGATCTCTCCCCCGAGGCGCATCGGTCCGGCTGGACCGCGCTATTCGAGCAGGCCGACGTTCACCGGCCGGGACTCTCGAAGCTGCTCTATGAGCGGGTGATGGATCACCAGAAGTGGCTGCCCTACCCCGACACCGAGCAGGTCTTGCGTGAACTTCGGACGCGAGGCCTGCGCGTCGGCGTCGTCAGCAACGTCGCCGAGGATCTCCGTCCGGTCTTCGTCGCGCGCGGTTGGGCTGAGCTCATCGATGGATACACACACTCGTTCGAGCACCGCGTCGAGAAGCCCGACGTGCGCATCTTCCTCGCGGCCTGCAAGGCCATCGGTACCGCGCCCAACGAGACGGTGGTCGTCGGCGATCACGCGGTGGACGGGGGGGCTGTGGCGGCGGGGTGTGTGGTGCTGCTCCTGCCGCGAGTCGAACCGGGTCAGCCGCGGGGCCTCGAGCGAGTGCTCGGGCTCGTCGGCGGCTAGGCCGCCGGCCGGCGCGCGAGCGTCGCCTGACGGCTCTGGGCGGTGGGATCAGCTCGCGACGGCATCGACCTCGATCTCGACGAGCATGTTCGGGTCGATCAGACCCGGTGTCGCGACCATGCTCGACGCAGGCATGACATCCCCGAAGAACTCGCGGTGCGCCCGCCCAACGGCCTCCCAGTTGTCCGCGATGTTGACGACGTACATGCGGGTGCGGACGACATCGTTCAACGACGCTCCGACTTGGCTGAGGGCGCGTTCGATGATGCGCAGCGCCTGCACCGCTTGTTGATAGGCCCCGCCGGCAACTACCTCGCCGGTAGGCAACACTCCGGTCGTGCCCGAGACGAAGATCTGACTCCCCGAACGGACTGCGCGCGAGTATCCGATCACGGGCTCCCATGTGCCGCCCGACGAAACCTTCTGCCGCCCTGCCATTCGAACCTCCGACGATCCTCTGGTTACGGCTAGGTCGGCGGGAAATGCGGCTGGAGCTCGGTGACGTGCTCGTGCGCGTGGCGGGCTTGGTACGCGCCGAGCCAGCCGGCGGTCACCGGACCGCGCTCCGCGTGGACCCCGAGGCGATCGCGGACGCCGGGCCGCTGGAGCAGCTGGACGATCTCGGCGTGGGCGGCCTGGAACCGCTTCGCCAGGCTCAGCGCATCGGCGTCGTTGTTCTTGCGCGCGGCGTGGATCACGTCCTGGTCGACCGCCGGCAGCGCGGGGTGGTCCTCCGCCGCGCAGCGGCGGACCCGCTCCGCGAAGGCCTCGGCGATGTCGGCGAGATGCCCGATGACCTCCTTCGCCGTCCAGTCGCCGACCCTCACCGCGCGCAGGCCCAGGTCGGGCGTGCGCCGGACGATCGCGGAGATCGTCGCCGCGTCGTCGGCCAGGGTGAAGGCGGTGTCCTCGTCGTAGCGCAGGTCGTCTGTCTTCATGGGCCCATTCTCCGGCATGCGATCACTCCTCGCCCGCTTCGAGCGACGCGAGCCGGTCGGCCTCATCGGCCTGCATGAGCGCCTCGACGAGGTCGTCGAGCTCGCCGTCCATGCGGCGCGGCAGGTTCGAGAGGTTGTGCCCAAGACGCTTGTCAGTGAGACGGTCCTGCGGGAAGTTGTAGGTGCGCATCTTCTCGGAGCGTTCACCGCGGCCGATCTGGGCGTTGCGTAGCGCGCCGGCCTTGGCGTCCTTCTCCTCCTGCGCGCGGGCGAACAGCCGCGCGCGAAGGACCGTCATGGCCTTGGCCTTGTTCTTCAGCTGCGAGCGCTCGTCCTGCTGGATCACGACCTCGCCTGTGGGGAGGTGCGTGATGCGCACCGCCGAGTCCGTCGTGTTCACGCCCTGGCCGCCCTTGCCCCCGGCGCGATACACGTCGATCTTCAGATCGTCGTCGTTGATCTGGATGTCGACCTCCTCGGCCTCGGGCAGCACCGCGACAGTGGCGGTCGATGTGTGGATCCGGCCCTGAGCTTCGGTCGCCGGCACGCGCTGTACGCGATGCACGCCGGACTCGAACTTCAGGCGGCTGTACGCCCCTTGCCCGGCGATCCGGAAGATCACTTCCTTATAGCCGCCCTTCTCGGACCGGCTCGCGGACAGCTCCTCCGCCTTCCAGCGGTGACGCTCGGCGTACCGGAGGTACATCTTGTAAAGCTCGCCGGCGAAGAGCGCGGCCTCTTCCCCGCCCTCGCCCGCGCGGATCTCGACGATGACGTTCTTGTCGTCCAGCGGGTCGCGCGGGATGAGCTGCGTCCGCAGCGTGCCGGTGAGGCGATCCACCTCGAGCGACGCCGTGCCTTCCTCCTCGCGCGCGAGATCGCGGAGGTCCGCGTCGTCGCCCTGCTGCAGCTCGCGCGCATCGGCGAGCCGCTTCTCGGCCTCGCGAAGCTTGCCGATGGTCGCGACGATCGCTTCGAGCGCCGAGTACTCCTGCCCGACGGATCGGAGCTTGTCGCGGTCACCGGTGACGCTTGGGTCGCTCATCGCTTCGCCGAGCTCGCGATGGCGCGACTCGATCTGGGTCAGCCGGCCGCGGAGCTTGGCGGAGAGCTCGGTCATGCCGCTGCGTCTCCCGCGATCGCTTCCTCGAGGGACGCGATCGCGACCTCGATCATCTGCTCGTCCGGCCGCCGCGTGGTGATCGCCTGCAGCAGGAGGCCGGGCCCGACGGCGAGGCGCATGAGGGGATTGTCCTCGTGCCCGGCACCAAGGCGCAGCACTTCGTACGAGATGGCCGCGACCGGGATCACGAGGACGAGGCGAACGATGAGGTCGACGAGCAGGTTCACGCGCGGCACGAACGCGAAGACCGCGATCGCGATGACGACCACGAAGAGCAGGAACGCCGTGCCGCAGCGCGGATGGGCGGTCGGGTACGGCGTGATGTGGACCACGTCGAGCGGATCGCCGTGCTCGAACGCGTGGATCGTCATGTGCTCGGCGCCGTGATACGCGAAGACGCGCCGGATGTCCGGTACGAATGAGATCGCCACCAGGTAGCCGAGCAGCAGGCCCAGCCGCAGCAGGCCCTCCGCGATGTTCAGCCAGATCGGCGAAGGGATCGCGCCGCGCAGGAGGCCCGTCACGACATAGGGGATCCCGATGAACAGGACGAGCGCGACGAGCAGCCCGCCGAACATGAATGGACTGCTGCTGCTGCTCTTCGGCTGCTGCGCCGGTCGATCTGGCGCGGCGAGCTGGACGTCAGCGGAGCGCATGAGCATGCGCATCCCGTAGCGGAGCGACTCCCAGAGCACGAACACGCCGCGGACGAACGGCGCGCGGGCCGCCTTGGAGCTGAGCAGCGGCGAGTCGAGCGCCTCCCGGTACCGGTAGATGCCGCCGTCGGGCTTGCGGCAGGCGAGCGCGATCGTGCGCCGACCGCGGATCATCACGCCCTCGATGACCGCCTGACCGCCGTAGGTCGTGGGCTTCGCCGCGGCCATCAGGCCTGGACCTTCGCGCGCCGGGGGACGTCGTGACACGTCCGGCAGCGCGCTTCGTAGGTCTCCTGTGCGCCGATGACGATGATCGGGTCGTCGTAGTCCGCGGGGACGCCGTTCACGATGCGTTGCGTGCGCGTCGCCGACTCGCCGCACACGACACAGATGGCCTCGAGCTTGTCGACGCGCTCCGCAAGCGCGAGGAGCGTCGGCACCGGGCCGAACGGCTCGCCGCGGAAGTCGAGATCGAGCCCGGCGCAGATCACTCGGCGGCCATCCTGGACGAGCGCGCGCACGACATCGACGATCCCGGGGTCGAAGAACTGCACCTCGTCGATGCCGACGACGCTGGCGTCCGTAGCGAGCAGCGGGATGATCTCGGCGCTCGAGCGGACGGGTCGCGCGTCGAAGGAGTCGCCGTCGTGCGAGCGCACGTACTCGCTGCCGAAGCGATCGTCGATGGCGGGCTTGAATACCTGGACCGTGCGCCGAGCGATGACGGCCCGTTTCACGCGGCGGATGAGCTCTTCGCTCTTCCCGCTGAACATGCTCCCGACGACGACCTCGAGCCCACCTTGATGGTGGACCCGGGTCCCGCGGGCGCTAACGCGTGGGAGCGGCCTCGGAAGCGGCCGGCTGCTCCGCCTTCTGCTGGCCGTAGCGCTTGTTGAAGCGCTCGACCCGGCCCTGGACGTCGATGAGGTGCTGCTTGCCGGTGAAGAACGGGTGGCACTTCGCGCACACCTCGACGTGGAGCTCGGACTTCGTGCTCACGGTCTTGAAGTGGTTGCCGCAGGCGCACGTGACGGTCGCCTCGACGTACTGGGGATGGATCTTTGCTTTCATCGCTGGGTCTCCTTAGCTCGCTCGCGGGAGTACGTTCACCTTGCGGCGATCGTCACGCGCGGGGCTGTATGTGACGGTGCCCGCGACGAGCGCGAACAACGTGTGATCTTTGCCGACACCGACGTTCTCACCGGGCTTCAGCTTGGTGCCGCGCTGACGGACGAGGACGGCGCCGGCATCGACGACGCTCCCCGCGTATTCCTTCACGCCGAGCCGCTGCCCGGCGGAGTCGCGGCCGTTGCGGGTCGAGCCCGCGCCTTTTTTATGTGCCATCTCTTATGCCTCAATCTTCGTGATTCGTACGGTCGTCGTCTTCGAGCGGTGGCCGGTCTTCTTGCGGGACCGGGTCTTGTTCTTGTAACGGAAGATCGTGAGCTTCTCGGTCTTGCCGTGGCCGACGATCTCGCCCGTCACGGTCGCCTTGCCGGCAGCCTTGACCGCGTCACCGTCCGCGACGAGCAGGACCTCGCCGAAGGTCACCGTCTTCCCAGGCTCGCCTTCGAGGCTCGCCACGGTCAGGAGAAGGCCTTCTTCGACCCGATATTGCTTCCCGCCACTGCGGACGACTGCGTACAAGGGTGGACCATCCGTTGAGGAAATCGACGTGCCGCCCGGCACGACGTAGCCAAAGTATAGCGGACGGCCGGAGCGCTCCGGCCGTCCGCGGCACACCTCTGGCTACGCGGGGCTGGCCGCGGCCATCGGCTCGGGGTCCGCCCGGAGCCGGCGCGTGAACGTCGCGATCCCGAGGTACACCGCGAATCCCATGGCGGGTGCGGTGAACTTCTCGAGCTCGGTCGCGCCGCTGATGAGCACAACGAAGACGGCGACACCGAGGTTGAGGAGCCAGAACACGAGCTGGTCGGCCCAGGCCCAGATGCGCGAGCGATCGGACGTGGCCTGGGAGAGGACGCCGAACAGGATGTTGGTCATGGTGCCGACGAAGATGGCGTGGTCGAGCGCGATGATGAGCCCGAAGGGGATGTCGATCTGGTCGAACGGCTTGCCTGACGAAACGATCGTGATGATGAGGTAGATCGTCAGCGCGATGTTCGTGACCAGGAACGGGACGGCGATCGCGAAGAAGCGGGCGCTCCCGGAGCCGAACGGGGTCCGGAGCGCGGAGGGCGCGACGCGGATCAGGAAGATGACGACGGCAATGATCTGGAGCGGCGTCGCGAGCGCCGCGAGCGGGATCAGGCCGAGCAGCAGTCCGCCGGCGACACACAGGCCGCCCGCGAAGAGCGCACCGATCATGACGTTGGAGGCGAGCGTGCGCCGGGAGCGATCGCCGAGGATGCGCCAGTCGATGAGCCCGACGGACATCAGAACGAGGTAGCCGCTCACCTGCGCGGTGGCATGGGCGCCGATCGCGTCGTTCGCGAAGATCTTCGTGCCGGTCGCAAGCTGGATCTGGATGAGCACACCGAGCG
>DATCPY010000204.1:0-1700 GCA_036569845.1 Candidatus Limnocylindria bacterium
GCGCGGACGCCGGCGAGGCTCAGGTTGATCACGCGAGCGCCACGGTCGGCGGCCCACCGGATCGCCTGCGCCTCCGCCCGCGTGCTGACGGAGCCGTCCGCGTACGCGGCCTTCGCCACGAGCAGCCGTGCGCTCGGCGCCATCCCCGCCATGCCGATCCGGTTGTTGGTCAGCGCGGCGATCTCGCCGGCGACGAACGTCCCGTGCCCGACCGTGTCGACGAGCGCCTTGCCGCCGACGAAGCTCTTCGCCGCGGCGATGCGGCCCTTGAACTCCGGATGCCCGCCGTCGATCCCTGAATCGACGACCGCGACGAGGACCGGCTGGAGGGCGGGGAACGCCGGCCAGGCGTCGAAGGCGTGGCCCTGGGCGAGGTAGTACTGTCGCGGGAAGAGTGGGTCGTTCGGCGTGAACGCGGCCCCCGCCCTGGCTCCACTCGCAACCGGTGCGAGTGCGAGCGCGGCGAGTGTGACCGCCGCGAGTCTCACGCCGAGACGATGCGGAGCGGCGCGGAGCTACCCGCCACGAACCCGTGGCCAGGCGCAACGTGAGCGCGGTACATCCCGGGTGAAAGCGTGAGCGTCGCCTGGAACGTGCCGTCCGCGCTCAGGTCGGCGCGCGCCACCGTCTTCCAGGTCGTGCCGCTCTGTCGCTGAACCTCGACGGGCGCGCCCTCGAGGGCCGGCTTCACCGATCCCCGCAGCGATGTCTGGTCGGTCGCGGGGGCGAGCTTGACGAGCGGGGCGACCCGAACTGTGACCGCGCTGGAGAACACCTTCCCGGACGTGAGCCGGTACTGCGTCGCCTGCAGCGGCTTGATGACGGTGCTGATCACGCCGTCCGGCGAGGGCGTAACCGCGCCGAGCTGCGACCAGGGCGCGGTGCCCACGCGCGACTCGAGGAGGACCGGTGTGAAGCCGCGCACGACGCCGTCCAGCCGTGCACGCGCCCCGTAGACCACAGCGGGCCCCATGGGCACGGAGAGTCCCATCACGCCGAGTGAGAACCAGGTCGAGCGGAGACCGAGGAGGCGGCGCACGTCGCCTGCCGCGACGGTCACCTGGCCGAGCGTGCCGGTCGCGGTCAGCGAGGTCGCCCTCCCGGAGCCGTTCAGCGTGGCCTGGACGTCGACTAGCTTGCCGGGAACCTTCAGCTTGCCGGCGAGAGTCGCTGCCGTGAAGAGATAGGGGCCCCAGTCGTGGTGCGGCGAAATCGTGTCGTAGGGATCGGCCACGGAGACCAGGTACGGAACCGGTTTGGCGTTTGGCCAGACGTCCTGGATCGCCGCCGTGCGCCCTCCGGAGCTGGAGTAGAAGTACGTCGTCGCGACCTTGCCCTGGTAGAGCACGACCTGGCCGGCGGTCGCGTCGACCGCAGCGCTCGCCTCGGGTTGCTCGCCGTCGACGCCGCGATAGACCTGGCTGCGCGTGTCCGAATACAGGTCGAACGAACCGCCGGTCTTGCGCACCGCGAGCGCGTACGACCGCGCGGCGATCGCCTGGCACTTCAGCGCCTCGGCAGCCCAGGTGTGCGGCATCTCCGAGGGGACAACGCCGTAGAGGTACGCCTCGAGGCCGACCGTGTTGACGACCTGGAGCTTCCCTCCCACGACCGAGACCTGCAGGGAGCCTCGGTAGCGCCGGTCGAGCTTCAGCGGCTGGCCGGCCGGGGAGAAGACGAGCGGGCCGGGCAAGGCTTTC
>DATCPY010000205.1:0-3064 GCA_036569845.1 Candidatus Limnocylindria bacterium
TCCGCGGTGTACACGCGCTGGATCGCGAAGCCGCGCTCCGGGTCGCGCAGCCGGTAGTAATACGTCTCCTCGAGGAGCGTCTCGCGCGGCGGGTCGTCGGTGTCGTGCTTGTGCGGCGGATAGCTCGACCAGTGTCCTGCCGGTGTGACGACCTCGGTGAGGAGGAGCCGCTCCGCGTCACGGTCTTCCATCAGGAGATGGTGGATGCGCCGTTCCATGTTCCCGCTGCCCCGCATCTCCAGCCGCGCGTCGGCCGGCCGGAACAGCTGGATCCCGGCACCCTTCGTTGCCGGCGCGCTCCCGATCGCGAGCTCCGCCCCGCCTCGGCCAGCGGTGGCCGTGATCTGCGTGCCTGGCGGTGCGTACAGCGCGTGCGGCGGTCCATCGAATGGCGACGCCCGACCGTCGGATGCGTCGAGCGTCTCGCTGCCCGCGCGCAGCTCGCACGATCCGCCGAGCAGGACTACGCAGGCCTCGCGATCCGCCAGGGTCCAGGTCTTCGACGCGCCCGCGCCCAAGCGGACCGCCTCGAACCCGACGTACCGCCAATTCGCGCGCTGCGGCGTCACGGAGATCATCGTGCCGTCGCGGCTGGGGGCGCCCCCGCGGATGAGCAGGTCCATCTAGATATGCCGGCGCTGGCGCTTCTGGTTGGCCGACCAGTCCTGGCGGGCCTTGCGCACGCCTTCCTGCTCGGAGGCCTCGGCGGGCACGACCTCCCACCACGCTTCGTAGCTCGGGACGCTCACCAACGGATCGGTCTCGATGACGATGACCGTCGTCTCGGTCGCGGCCTTCGCCTCCTTCAGTGCCGTCTGCAGCTCGGGGATCGTGCGGGCGCGCACGGCTCGCGCGCCGAGGCTCGCGGCATTCGCCACGAAGTCGATGGCCAGCTCGGACTTCGTGCCGAAGCCATCGGTGCCGAGCGACCGGGACAAGGCACCGATGGATGCGAACCCGTGGTTGTCGACGAGCACGACGATGAGCTTGGCGCCCTCCGACACCGCGGTCGTCAGCTCGCCCGGGGACATCAGGTACGAGCCGTCGCCGACCATCACGAACACGTCGCGGTCCGGCGCCGCCAGTCGCGCGCCGATGCCGCCGGGGATCTCGTACCCCATGGTCGAGTAGCCGTACTCGACGTGGTAGCCCTTCGGGTCGCGCGTACGCCACAGCTTGTGCAGGTCGCCGGGCATCGAGCCCGCCGCGGACACCACGACGTCGCGCGGCCCGCTCGCCGCGTTGACCGCGCCGATGACCGCGCTCTGCGCCGGTGGCCGGTGGTCGAGTGAATACAGGCGCGAGACCTCCGCGTCCCACTCGGCGTGGAGCTTCTCGGCTTTCGTCCGGTAGCGCTCGTCGATCACCCACTCCGCGGCCGCCAGCGCCTCCAGGCCGGCGCGCGCGTCGCAGAGCACCGGCAGCCCGCCCAGCTTGAACGCGTCGACGCTCGCGACATTCAGGTTGATGAACCGCACGCTCGCTCCTTCGAACAGCGTCTTGGAAGCGGTCGTGAAGTCGCTCCAGCGCGTGCCGACGCCGATGACGACATCCGCATCGCGCGCGACGCGGTTCGCGGCGAAGGTGCCGGTCGCCCCGATCGCCCCGAGCGCGAGCGGATGGTCGAACGGCATCGCGCCCTTGCCGGCCTGCGTCTCGGCCACCGGGATGCCGCTCCGGTCGGCGAACGCGCGCAACGCGTCCGTCGCGCCGCTGTAGATGACGCCGCCGCCGGCCACGATGAGCGGGCGCCGCGCCGCGTTGATGAGCTCGATCGCGCGGGCGAACGCCGCGGCGTCCGGCGGACGGCGTTCGACGTGCCAGACCCGCTTCGCGAGGAACTCGTCGGGGACATCGAAGGCCTCGGCCTGGACGTCCTGTGGCAGCGAAAGCGTCACGGCGCCGGTCTCGGCCGGATCGGTGAGGACGCGCAGCGCGTTCAGTGCGGCCGGGACGATCTGCTCGGGCCGCACGATACGGTCCCAGTACTTGGACACCGCCTGCAGCGTGTCGTTCACCGTGACGTCGCCTCGCGACGGCATCTCGAGCTGCTGCAGGACCGGGTCGGGTGCGCGCGACGCGAACACGTCGCCGGGAAGCAGCAGCACCGGAAGGCGGTTCACCGTCGCGAGCGCCGCCCCGGTCACGAGGTTCGTCGCGCCGGGACCGATCGACGTCGTGCACGCGAACGTCGACAACCGGTCCTTCATGCGGGCGTAGCCGACGGCGATGTGGACCATCGACTGCTCGTTGCGCGCCTGGTGATATTTCAGCGCCTCGGGGTACTGCGCGAGCGCCTGACCGATCCCGGCGACGTTCCCGTGGCCGAAGATGCCCCAGCAGCCGGCGAAGAACCGCTGCTCGACGCCGTCGCGCTCGACGTACTGCTGCGCGAGGAACCGCACGAGCGCCTGGGCCATCGTGAGCCGCTTCATGCTCGCGGCCGCACGATCTTGGCCGCCGCGTCGACGGCCGAGGTCACGTTCCCGTCCGGCGGGTAGAGGAGCGTCCGGCCCGCGACCAGCCCGCGCACCTGCGGGAGGGCCATCGCCTTGGCCCACTTCGCGTACGTCGCGTCTCGGTCTTTCCCCGGGTCCCCGCCCAGCAGCACGACCGGCAGCGTCGTGGCGGAGAGGAGCCTTTCCTGCTCGTCCATCACCGGTAGCTTCAGCCAGGTGCGCGCCGAGCCGCCGCCGAGCGCGGAGGCGATCGCGATCGCGCGCATCGTCGCGTCGACCGAGAGGTCGTTGGTCGACTTTCCATCGACGGTGCGCGAGGCGAACACCTCGACCATCGCGTGCAGCCCGAGCGCGTTGAGCTCGTCGATCGCCCGGGCGCACCCCTCCATGGTCCGCAGCGTTGCGGGATCGTCGTCGGCGACGCGCAACATCATCTTGCCGCCGTTGAGCCCGGCCTTGGCGATCGCGGCGGCGGTGTATCCCGTGAACCGGTCATCGAGCTCGAACACCGATCCGGCGAGGCCGCCGCGATTCATCGAGCCGAACACGACCTTCTCGTCGAGCGAGCCGTCCAGCGCGAGATCGTCGACGATGTCCGCCGTCGC
>DATCPY010000206.1:0-15325 GCA_036569845.1 Candidatus Limnocylindria bacterium
CCTCGCGCAGCTGTTGTTCGCCGGCAACGCCTCGCTGCCGGCCCCTTCTGCCGGTTGGATCGGGTCGATCATCGGTGCGCTCGTGGTCCTGGCGATCTACCGCTACACGCAGGGGCGTCGCGTCACGGTCTGACGTGCGGACGGCGGGGTCCGAAGGGCCCCGCCGTCCGCGACGCGGTCAGCGAGTCACGCTGGGAACGGGCGCGCCGAGCACGAGCTGCCGATAGCCGAACGCTTCGAGGAACGCCAGACCAACGAGGGCCAGTCAGGCCAAGCGCAGCCTCGGGTCGAGCACCGTGTACGCGACGTCCGCGATGAGATTGAAGAGCACCACCAGCACGGCGAAGATGAAGAGCACGGCCGTCACCACGGGCGTGTCGCCGTTGCCGATGGCGGTCACGAGCAGCTCGCCGACGCCCGGCACGCGGAAGATCTGCTCCGTCACGATCGCTCCGCCGAAGATCGTCGGGATCCCAAGGGCGACGAGCGTGACGACCGGGATGAGGCTGTTGCGCAGCACGTGCGCGCTCACGACGACGCTCTCGCGCAGGCCCTTCGAGCGCGCGGTCCGCACGTAATCGAGCGGGAGCTGCTCGACCATCTCGTTGCGCGTGTAGCGGACGATGAGCGCCGCGTTCGCGAGGCTCAGTACCGTGATCGGCATGATCGACTGGCGTAGCTGATCGCCCAGGCTCGCAAGGCTCGTCACCCGCAGCGTCGAGTCGTAGATGAACGGCAGCCAGTGGAGCTGGATGCTGAAGATGATGATCAGCGTGAGCCCGACGAAGAACGTCGGCAGCGAGAAGCCGACGAACGCGAGGAACGTCGCCGCGTAGTCGAATGAGCTGTAGCGCTTGATCGCGCTGAGCATCCCGGCCGGGATCCCGATGAGCAGGCCGAGGACGTAGGCGACACCCACGACGGCGAGCGTGTTCGGAAGGCGCTGCAGGATGAGATCGCTCACCGAGCTGTGGCTCATGAACGAGACGCCGAAGTTCCCCTGCGCGAGCGACGTGACCCACTTCACGTAGCGGAGCGGCCACGGATCGTTGAGGCCGAGCGAGTCGCGGATGCGCTCACGCACCTCCGGCGGGACCCGCGGATCCGCGGCGAACTGCGCGAGCGGGTCGGTCGGGGCGAGCGCAAGGATCGCGAACACGACGAACGAGATCGCGATGAGCGTCGGGATCGCGATGATCGAACGCCGGAGGATGTACTTGCCCACCGTCCGCCTCCCACCCGTGTTCGGTGCTCAGTACTACTGCGTTCGGCCGCGGCACGTTCAGTCGCGGCCGTATCGTTCGAAACAGCACATGGGACCGGTCACTCGGCAACGCCGCGCCCTGCGACCGCTGGCGCTCCTGGTCGCGACGCTCGCGCTCGCCCTGAGCGCGTGCGAGCCGGCGCCGGCAGTTCAGGTCTCCCCGCGACCGGCGACCCCGACCCCCTCGCCGACCGACCCGCCGCGCCGCGTCGCCACGCCGACCCCACCGAACGGACCCGACGCGCTGGTCTGCACGGAGCGCGTCGCGGTGCCGGCCATCGCGGATGTGATCGGCGTCGCGTGGTCGCCCAACGGGCGGACCCTCGCGATCGACCACATGGTCGTCCTGCCGTCCGCGCGGATCACGGGCTCACCGGAAGAGTTCTTCCTCGATGCCCTCGATCTTCCGACCGGTGAGCTCACGGCCCTCGGCGTGGGTGAGCGGCAGCAGTGGTCCGCGAGCGGCACATACCTCTCCTATTGGAGCTGGGACGGCGATCTCCGCATCGTCATCGGCGGCCGGGTCATCGATCTGCCGCGGGCCACCATCCCCGACAGTCGATGGGTCGGCGACACGCTGTACTACTTTTCGAAGGACGAGCTGCAGACCTGGACCGATGGCCAGGTCAAGACGATCTCGCGGCTGCCCGCCGACGTCGTGCCGGCGTATCCCGCCGATGACGCGACATTCAGCGCCGACGCGGAGCGCTTCCTCATCACCCGCTACTCGCAGGACGGCACCGTTCGCCGCTATGCGGGCGTGACCCGGACCGGCACGGTGAGCGAGCTCGATCTCCCGGACGCGACCTACACCGAGTGGTCGCCGACCGGCCAGACGCTCCTCGTGCGCTACGCGGATCGCATCGAGCTACGCGATGGCGACGCCGTCCGCAGTGCGGCGCTATCGCGATTCCCCGGGCCGGTGCATCAATGGACGCCGGACGGTCGCGCGGTGCTGCTCGGGCCGGTCACGCCGACCGTGAGCGGGGATGTCACCTTCGACTCCTTCGCGGTGTTCGGCGCCGAGGGCGCGAGCAGCACCGCGACGCTCCCGAATCTCCTCGGCGCGCGCGGATTCAGTCCGGACGGCCGGTACTTCGCCGGCGATAGCCGCACTTCGCTGCGCAACACCCGGCTCGAGCTGTTCCGCTGCGGAACCGGAGGCTCCGCGAAGGCGACCCCGATCCCGGCAGCCGCGCCGTTCTCCGCGACGGACCTGCGCTACCTCCGGCCGGCCGTCGGCGCGATCACGCAGATCATCACGCCGTCACACACGGGCATCGACATCGCAGCACCCCTCGGCTCGATCCTCGTGGCGTCCAACGACGGTGTCGTGACGGCGGTCGGCTGGGTGAACGTCGGCGGGCGCCGCGTGTGCGTCGGAGATGCGAGTGGCATCGAGACCTGCGACTACCACACCTCAGCCGCCCTGGTGCACGTCGGCGATCGGGTGGTCCGCGGGCAGCCGGTCGCGCTCGTCGGGCTCACCGGGGTCACGACCGGACCGCACGTCCACTGGGAAGCGAAGGTCGGCACGCGGATCGTCGATCCGCTGACCCGTTAGCCGGGCAGCCGCTCCAGGAGCACGGCCGGGATCACGCGGTCGGTCTTTTGCTCGTAGTCCTTGAAGCCGGGGTTGATCGCGGCGTGCTGGTCGTAGAGCCGCCGCCGCTCGGGCCCGCTGGTGACCGGAATGGCCTTCGCGCGGAACTTCTCGGCGCCGACCTCGACCGTCACCTCCGGATGCGCGCGAAGGTTGTGATACCAGGACGGGTGCGTCGGCGCCCCGCCTTTCGACGCGATGATCAGGTAGCGATCGCCGTCGCGGGTATAGACGAGCGGATGGGTCCGTGACCCGCCGCTCTTGGCGCCCGTCGTGGTCAGGAGCAGCACGTCGCGGCCTGTGAACGGGCCTTCGCTGATCACGCCGCGGTTCTTGCGGAAGTGCGCGATGAGGTCGTCGTTGAAGGCCACGCGTCCTGTAACCCGGAACGCCGGCGAATGATTCCACCCGCCTGACCCCCCCATCCGACGAGCATCCGGTGCGCCGCGCCGCACGTATGCAATGCGAACGCCGTCACAACCTCCTCCACGCAGCGGATGGGGTGGCCCGACCGGCCGCCCCATTCGCGCCCTCGGCCAGATCCGCACCTATCGTTCGCGCTCGTGGATGAGTCCCTGCTTGACGGATCGCTCGAGGATGCGGTCGCCGCGGTCCGCTCGCGGTCCGTCAGCGCACTCGAGCTGACCGAGGCGTCGCTGCGGCGCATCGCCGCGCGCGAGCCCGAGCTCAACGCGTTCATTGCCGTGACGGCTGACGACGCACGGCAGCGCGCCCGCACGGCGGATGCCCGGAGTCCGCTCGCGGGCGCGCCGATCGCCCTGAAGGACCTGTTCGATGTCGCCGGCGTGCCGACGACCGGCGGGTCGACGCTGTTCGCGAAGAACGTCCCCGCCGCGGACGGTGAGATCGCACGACGCCTTTTCGCTGCCGGCGCGGTCAATCTCGGCAAGACGAACCTGCACGAGTGGGCCTTCGGGGTGACCACGAACAACCCGCACTTCGGACCGACGCGGAATCCTTGGGCTCTCGATCGCATTCCCGGTGGATCGAGCGGCGGCAACGGCGCGGCGCTCGTGGCGGGGATGTGCTTCGGCACGATCGGCAGCGACACCGGCGGGTCGATCCGCGTGCCGGCGTCGCTTTGCGGCATCGTCGGACTGAAGCCGACGTACGGCCGGGTGAGCCTGCGCGGCGCGATCCCGCTCGCGTGGTCGCTCGACCACCCCGGTCCGATGACCCGCACCGTCCGCGACGCGGCGCTCCTGCTGCAGATCGTCGCCGGATACGACGCCGGCGATCCGGTGTCGGCCGATGTCCCGGTCGACGACTACCAGGCCGAGATCGAGTCCGGCCTGCGCGGGCTGCGCATCGGCGTCGTGCGCGGCCGCTTCTTCGATCGGCTCGGCCCGAACGAGCAGCCGGCGCCGGACGTGGCGGCCGCCGTCCGCGCGGCGGTCGACCTCCTGGTGCGCGAAGGCGCGCGGGTGGAGGACGTGGAGCTGCCCCGCACGGACGAGCTCCGCAACACGCAGCTGCTGATCATCGGGACCGAAGCCGCGACGTACCACCGGCAGCGGATCGCGACGGACCGCGCCGCGTTCGGCAGTGACGTCGCGCAGCGCATCGACCAGGGCGCAACACGCACCGGCGCCGAGTACGCCGCGGCGCGGCGCACGCGCGATGAGCTGCGCCGCGCGTATGCCGAGGTCCTCGGGGCGTGGGACGCGATCGTGCTGCCGACGACGCCGATGACCGCTCCGCCGCGCGAAGGCCAGGACGCGATCGCGGCGGCTGCGACGCTCACCGCGTACACGTCGCCGTTCAATCTGGTGGGTCTGCCGGCCATCTCGATCCCGTGCGGATCCGATGTGAACGGCCTGCCGATCGGGCTCCAGCTGGTCGCACGGCCGTGGGCCGAGGCGCGCTTGCTCAGGATCGCGCGAGCGTACGAGCGCGCGACGTCATGGCACGAACGGCGGCCAGGCTGAGGGCGGCCGCAACGATCTGGGCGATCGGCTCACCGGGATCGGTCGAGCCGAAGATGAAGATGGCCAGCAGGGCGACCAGCGCCGCGACGACGAGGAGACAGCCGCAGCCGGTGATGGGTCTAGTCGGGAGCTAGCGCCGCCCGCACGCGCAGCCGCCGCCGCTGTCGAGCTTGGCGTTGCGGACGGTGAAGCCGCCACCCATGAGCGCGTCGACGAAGTCGATGGTCGCGCCCTCGACGTACGGAAGGCTGTCCGGATCGACGGCGACCTCGATGCCGGCGCGCTCGACGACCGCGTCATCGGGAAGCCGGGCTTCGTCGAGCGCGAGGCCGAATTGGAACCCGCAGCAGCTCTGCCCCGCGACGTAGACGCGGAGCACCCGCTGCGCCGGGTTCGCGGACATGAGCCCGCTGAGCTTCTCGGCCGCGAGCGGGGTCAGCTCGATCACCGACGTAACGTACCACCTCGCGGCCGCCTGCTAGCGTCGCGGACATGGACCGCGCTGCGGCGTATGCGCTGCTCTGCGAGCACACGAAGGGCGACAGCCTGCGCAAGCACGGCCTCGCCGTCGAGGCCGCGATGCGCCGGTTCGCGGAGCGGTTCGACGGCAATGAAGAGGAGTGGGCCGTGACCGGTCTGCTCCACGACTTCGACTACGAGCGCGATCCGGATGGTCACCCCCAGAACGGCAAGCCGATCCTCGAGCAGGCCGGGGTGCCGGGGACGATCGTGCACGCGATCCAGAGCCACGGCGATCACACCGGCATCCCGCGGGTGACCCCGATGGAGAAGACCCTCTACGCGGTCGACGAGCTCTGCGGCTTCGTGACCGCGGTCGCCCTCGTGCGACCGTCGAAGCGCGTCGCGGAGGTCGAGCCATCATCGGTCCGGAAGAAGATGAAGGACAAGGCGTTCGCGCGCGCGGTCAGCCGCGAGATGATGCTCTCCGGCGCCGATGCCCTGGGCCTCCCGTTCGAGGAGCTGACCGCCGAGGTCGTTGCCGCTCTCAGCGGGATCGCTGACCAGCTCGGGCTCGCGGGACCGACGGCCTGAGCTAATAGCGCCGCGAGCGCGGCCTTGTTGGTCGCGCCGGTCCGCTCGCGAAGACGCTCGATGTGCTTCTTCACGGTCCCCTCGGACACCCCAGCTCGGCGCGCGATCTCCTTGTTCGTGAGGCCAGCAGCGATCCCATTCACGATCCCACGCTGCCGCATGGTCAGCGGATCTGGGCGCGCGCCGCGCCGGCGCAGGCCGCGACCGAGGCACCAGCCTGCGAGCAGACCACATAGCAACGCGGCCGTCCGATCCACGAAGGACCGAACGGCCGCGGCTTGAGCGACGAGGGTGCCGCGGAGCTAGCTGGCCTGTTTCAGCGCGGCACGGCGACGAACGGCCTGCTGCTCGTACTTCTCGAGGAACAGCTGACCGCCGCACCGCGGGCAGAGCGGCTGCTCGCCCGCGTCCCAGACGGGGGCTCGCTCGCCGGTGACGTTCGCGTACGCGATGCGGAGCTGCTCCGGGGTGGGACGGCGCGACTTGGTCGCGACGAGCACCTCACCGGAACCGTGGCCGCAGAAGTAGCAATAGAGCTCGGCTCGCAGCATGGCTTGGCCTCCAGATCCTGCTCAGGGAACGACGAGCAGGCGTCCGATGTTCCATACCGCCGAACGGGCGTTGAGGTTTCCGTATCACCGGATACATGGGGATACGCAGGCCCGAGGCTTTCGGACCGCAGGCCCCCCAGGGCTAGCCGGCGGAAGCGACGTCCAGGGACACGATCTCGGACGGATCGCGCAGCACGGTGAGCTGGCGGATCACGCCACGGGGAATGATGTGGAAGTCGTTGTGGCGGTATTCCTTGCCCTCGTTGGTGATGTCGTAGTCGCCGACGACCACGATGTAGTCCTCGGTCTCCTTCCAAAGGAGCCCGCAGGTGAGCTTGCGCAGCCGATAGGCCTCGAAGTCGTCGGGGATCGCGGTGCGCGTGTAGGCGGTGATGTCTTCCCACTCGACGGCAACGAGTGCAGTGCCGATGCGATCGACCGCGTCCAACTTCCCTCTCCTCGACGAGCGAGCGAGCGCTGTGCGCTCACCGGTACATCTCACGGTCGGATGAGACCGTTCGCGTACAGGAACGGACGATAGGAAGGTGTGTTCCGGTGTCAATGCTCTGGCAGGCCTGATTCTCCGCGATTGATACGCGTCGAACGCGATCACGCGCCTGCGGTCAGTCGCTCGCTCGGTCTCCGTGCGGTCGATGAAGCTGGTCAGCTCGCCTGCCGTCCGCGAGCGATCAGCTCGGCGACCTTCTGGCCGCCCTTCTTGCCGATCTCCTCGAAGTGCTCGTGGCCGTACTTCTCGGACACGGCGTCGCCGCCGATCTTCCCGATGCGTCCATAGAACTTCGGCCCGTAGAGCTCTTTCACCCTCTGGCCGCCCTGCTTGCCGATCTGCTCATAGAAGTCGGCACCATGGCGCTGGGCCGTCGTGCGGCCGCCCTTCTTGCCGATCTGCTCGTAGAACTCCGGCCCGTGGCGCTGCGCCGTGGTCGCACCGCCCTTGCGGCCGGCTTCCGCGACGGTCATCGCCCCTTTGGTCTTCGTCACCATTCACTCCTTCATGACGCCTGCGCACCCAGCGGCTTTCCGGCCGCCCGATGGGCCGCTTTGGCTGCAAGTTCCATACCGGCGCTCGGTCGGTCGTCCACCGTGCGGGCAATCTCCGGACACTTAGCGCCCGATCTGCATCCGAAGCGTGCACAGGTCGGTGCAGCCGAGGGCGAGCTTCGTGGCGTTCGACAGATCGATCGCGCGCCCGGCGATGTAGGGGCCGCGGTCGATCACGGTGACGGTCACTGAATGGCTGCCATAGGTCAGGGTCAGTGCCGTCCCGCAGGGGAGGGTCAGGTGGGCGACACCGAGGATCTCAGGCGTGTACGTCTGGCCGCAGGCGGTCAGGTTCCCGTAGAACCCGGGGCCGTACCAGGACGCCAGCACGATCGCGTCGCCCCCTTGCGCGGGGACGGCAGCCGCAGGCGCCAGCGCGGCAGCAGTTGCGGCAGCGGTCTCGGCGGGCGCGGTCTGGGATCCGGCGACAGCAAGGGCGATCAAGACCACGTCTAGACCCCTTGAGATCGCGGCGACCTCATGGAGCGGAGGCAGGTCGAGCGAGCTCGTCCCGGCGACGAGCGCGCTGTCCGCAGCGACATGTTTGGTGAGCAGGGCCAGGGCGAAGAGCATCGCGAACACCACAAGCCCTGTGCGCGCCAGGTAAGCCGGCATCGGTCACCCCCTGCTTGTCTGGGGAGTTCGCAGGCAGATGCGGGTCCAACCCATGTCCGACGGGGATGCGCGTGTCGGCGGGCGGTACATCGCATGCGGGACGAGGGCTTGCTTCGTCGCTCAGCCTTTCTCGCGATGCGGTACCTGATCGTTACCGCCCCGTCACGGCCCTGTTGCGGGGACGGCGATCGCGACGTACCGCGGATCGGTCGGGTTGGGTCCGGTCGAGGTCTGCAGCGTGAGCCGTTCCGCGCTCGTGGGCTGGACCCACGAGACATCGTCGGGCGCCACGCGCGGGTGCACTTCGCTGATCACGTACTTCAACGCGCGATCCGGCATCGCGATGAAGACCTCATCTCCGACCCTGGCGTTCCAGAGCGTGAGGAACATGCCGGTGCGCGCGTGCGCGTAGAGATACGTGTTGCTGCCGAGACCGGGAATGGACGTGCCGGGAAGATGGAACGCGAATCCCTCAGGTGTCTTCTGTTGGTCGATGTCCCGGCCGATGTCGCCCTCCGCGATCGGCAGATCGATGTTCAACCGCGGGATCTGGACCCGGTACCCGGCCGGGATCGGGGCCCGCGGATCGCGCGACGCCGACGCGACCGCGCTGGTGACCGGCGCCGCGCTGGTCGTGATCGCGAGCGGCGTCGCAGTGAGGCTCGGGGTCGGGCTCGGGGTCGGGGTCGGGGTCGTGGGCGCGGGGGTGCCGAGTCCCGCGATGAGCAGAATGCCCGCGACGATGAGCGCGCCACCGGCGATGACCGGAAGGTTCCGTTTCCCTATGCGATAGTGCGGACGCACATCCCATGCCGAACGTGATGGACCACGCCGCTCGCCGCGCGCGCGCCGCGGCTCGCTGCCGCGATGCCGGCGTGGCGGCGTTGCTGCTCGCGCCCGGCTCCGACCTGACCTATCTCTCTGGCTACCGCATCTTCTCGAGCGAACGGCTCACCTGCCTGGTGCTGACGAGCGACGGGACGGCGACGCTCGTCGTACCCGCGCTCGAGGCACCGCGCGCCGCGGTCGCCGCGCCCGATCTCAGGCTCGCGACCTGGACCGAGACGGCCGACCCGTACGCGCTCGTCGCTTCGTTGGTCTTGCAGCCCGGCGCGCTCGCGGTCGCAGATCAGATGTGGGGGTCGTTCGTCATCCGGCTGCAGGACGCCTTCGCCGGCCGGACCTTCCGCGTCGCTTCCGAGATCACAGGCGAGCTGCGGATGCGGAAGGATCGCGCGGAGCTCGACGCGCTCCGCGCGGTGTCCGCGGCCGCAGACCGCGCGTACGTGCGCGCGCTGGACCTCGAGTTCGCGGGCCGCCGCGAACGCGACGTCGGCGCGGATCTCGCGGCGCTCCTTCGCGACGAAGGGCACGACGAGGTGATGTTCACGATCGTCGCGAGCGGAGAGAACGGCGCATCGCCACACCATCACACCGGCGATCGGAAGGTCGCTACGGGCGACACCGTGGTCCTCGACTTTGGCGGGACCCGCGCGGGATATGGATCCGACATCACCCGCACGGTGCACGTCGGCGATCGGCCCAGCGACCTCGTCGTTCGGGTCCACGACGCCGTTCGACGTGCGCAGCAGGCCGCCTACGATGCCGCCCGCACCGGGGCGACCGCACAGTCCGTGGACGCGGCGGCGCGCGCGGTCATCGCCGACGCGGGCTACGGCGAGCACTTCATCCACCGCCTGGGGCACGGCATCGGCCTCGACGGCCACGAGCATCCGTACCTCGTGTCCGGCAATGACCAGCGGCTCCAGCCGGGTATGGCCTTCTCGCTCGAGCCCGGCGTGTATCTGCCTGGACGGTTCGGCGTCCGCATCGAGGACATCGCGATCATCGGCGACGACGGCATCTGCGAAGGGCTGAACCGCGTGGACCGCGCACTCGCGACCGTGCGCTGATGCGCGTCGCGCTCGCGGCGCTGGTGGCCGCGGCGCTCGACCTCGTGGTCCTGCTTCGGGTCGATCAATGGATCGGGAGCGGCGCCCTTCTCGCGATCGCGTACCTTCTCATCGCATCCGCGGGCGCAGGGTTCTTCGCTCTCTCGCGCGGCGCGTTCACCGGCGGCCTCGCTGTCTTCCTCGGCGTGATCCTCTCCGGCCTCGTCCGGTACTGGCCGCGCGTGAGCTACGCGAACGACCTCGGCGTGTTGCTTGGCTTCGAGGTGCAGCTGCTGATCGCGTTCGTCCCCTACGTGATCGGCGGCGCGATCGCCGGGCAGCTCGGACAGACTGCACGGCTGCGGCTCGTGCGGCCGGGCCGGGCTGCGCCCGCCCCGGCCGAGCCCCCTTCAAGAACATGACGATGGCCCGGATGCTCGCGTCGGTGCTCGCCACCACGACGGGCCTCGCGTTCTGGTGGGGATTGACCGAGCCGCTGCCGGTGCCGCCGGTCATCCTGCTCGGCGTCAGCGCCGGCATCTTGCTGTGCGCGGGCGTGATCGCGGGCCGCCTCGGCGTCGCGGCCGCGCCGTGCGCGCTCCTCTTCTCGCTCTTCCTCGGAAGCATCCTCGCGACGCAGATGCACCAGGCGTTCACGCCGTCATTCGCGCCGGTCTCGCATTTCGGCAGCCTGCTCGTGCTCGAGCTTCCGGCGATCCTCATCCCGCTCGCGATCGCGGCCGCCCTTGGTGCGCTCGGCGGATTCGTCGGAGAGCGGCTGCTCCCCTCTCGCTAGCGCACGAATGGCGCGGCGGCTTGCAGCGCCCAGTGGTACAGGCTGTCCGGGACGATCCCGATGACGACGACCGCAAGGCCGGCGATCCCGAGCCCGGCGGAGAGCAGGTCCGCGCGCAGGAGCCGCGGCGCGTTCGCGTCGACCTCGTACATGTACATGTGCACGACAACGCGTAAGTAATAGAAGGCCGCGAGTACCGCGTTCAGCGCGATGAGGACGGCGAGCCAGGTGAGGCCCGCGTCCAACACCGGCTGGAGGATGAAGACCTTCGCCACGAACCCGATCGTCGGCGGGATGCCGGTCAGCGAAATGAGGAACACGGCGAAGGCGAGCGCGCCCGCGGGCTTGCGTCGAGCGAAGCCGTTGAGCTCGTCGAGCGTCGCCCCGCGGGTGCCGTCGAGGTCGAGGTAGATGAGGCACGCGAAGGCGCCAAGATTCATGATCCCGTACGCGAAAACGTAGAAGAGCACCGCGGCCGACGCCGAAGCGCCGGCTTGGTACGCGGCGACGCCGGCGAGGATGTAGCCGGTGTGCGCGATGCTCGAGTACGCGAGCATCCGCTTCACGTTCCCCTGCACGAGCGCGACGACGTTGCCGCCGGTCATCGTGATCGCCGCGAGGATCGCGAACACGGCGCTCCAGTCCACTCCGAGAGGCACGAGCGCACCGACCATGATGCGCAGGATGGCAGCGAACGCCGCAGCCTTCGGGGCCACGCTCATGAACGCCGTCGCCGGCGTCGGCGCGCCGTCGTACGCGTCGGGCGTCCATTGGTGGAACGGGACGACCGCGGCCTTGAACGCGAGCCCGACCGTGACGAGCGCGAGCGCGACGAGCGTCGCGCCGTTCGTCAGGCCGCCGGCCGCGATCGCCTCGGCGATCCCGGCGAACGTCGTCGTGCCCGAAAGGCCATACAGCCAGGCGAAGCCATACAAGAGCATCGCCGAGCTGAACGCACCGAGGAGGAAGTACTTGAGCGCCGCTTCGTTGCTGTACCGATCACGGCGGGCCATGCCCGCGAGCACGTAGATCGGGATGGTCATGAGCTCGAGGCCGATGAACACCGTGATGAGGTCGGCCGCGAGCGCGATGGTCATCGCGCCGACCGTCGAGAAGAGGATCGTCGCGTAGAACTCGGCGGCCGGGATGGACCGCCGCTCGAGGTACTCGGGCGCGACGACCGTGGCGAAGATCGCGAGGATGCAGAAGAGCACGCGGAAGAACGTGGTGAAGGTGTCGACGACGACGAAGCCGCCGAACGCGGCGTGGCTCGCCACCGTGAGCGGCCCGGAGAAGACCGCCACGATGAGGCCGAGGACCGTCAGCACCGGTAGCCACACGCGCGCGAGCCGGCGATCGATCAGCGCGTCGGCGAGCAGGACGAGCAACGCGGTCGCGGTCACCACGATCTCGGGCAGGACGGTGATGACGTCGTCCACTGTCACTTCAAGACCACCTGCGACGCGTCGGTCGCGATCGCCAGGATCCGGCGCACCGATGGCTCGATGATCGCGATCGCCGGCTGCGGGAAGACGCCGAGGAACACTGTGAGCACGAGCAGCGGCACGGCGCACACGACCTCGAGCGGCGAAAGATCAGGGAGCGCACGGTACGCCTCGCGTACCGCGCCGAACATCACGCGCTGGAACATCCAGAGCAGGTAGACCGCGGCCAGGATCACCCCGATCGCCGCGAGCGGTCCCCAGAAGAGCCCGCCCGGACCGGTGATGGGGTTGAACTTGAAGGTACCGAGGAGCACGAGGAACTCGCCGACGAATCCACTGAGGCCGGGGAGGCCGAGCGAGGCGAGCACGAACACCCCGAAGAACGCCGTGTACAGGGGCCACGTGTTGGCGAGTCCGCCCAGATCGGCGATCTGACGCCGGTGCGTCTTCTCGTATTGGATGCCGACGAAGAGGAAGAGCGCACCGGTCACGAAGCCGTGGTTGAGCATCTGCAGCACCGCGCCGACGCCGCCCTGCTGGTTCAGCACGAAGATGCCGAGCGTCACGAAGCCCATGTGCGCGACCGATGAGTAGGCGACCAGCTTCTTCAGATCCTTCTGCACGACCGATACGACCGCGCCGTAGAGGATCGCGACGACCGACAGGAGGATCAGGATCGGTAGCCAGGCTTGCGTGCCGAGCGGGAAGAGCGGCACCGCGAAGCGCAGGAAGCCGTAGCCACCCGCCTTGAGCAAGACGCCGGCGAGGACGATGGAGCCCGCCGTCGGCGCCTCGACGTGGGCGTCGGGCAGCCAGGTGTGGAACGGGACCATCGGCATCTTGATCGCGAACGCGAGCGCGAACGCGAGGAAGACCCAGAACTGGAAGTCCGCCGAGAACCGGCCGGAGCGTGTGAGCAGCTCGGACAGCGACAGCGTGCGATTGCCGGCGTCGCCGCTCTGCAGGTACACGGCGATGATGCCCACGAGCATGAGCAGCGAGCCGGTGAGCGTGAAGAGGACGAACTTCAGGGTCGCGTACACCCGCCGCGGCCCGCCCCAGATGCCGATGATCAGGTACATCGGCACGAGCATCAGCTCGAAGAAGACGTAGAACAGGAACAGGTCGAGCGCCATGAACACGCCGACCATGCCGGCCTCGAGCAACAGGAACGCGGCCATGAACTCGCCGATGCGCTCCTTGATCGCGCCACCGCTCGAGTACAGGACCGAGATGAACGTGAGCAGCGTCGTCATCGGGATCAGCAGCACCGAGATCCCGTCGACCCCGAGCTCGTAGCGGATCCCGAAGCTCGGCAGCCACGCGGCGGACTCGGTGAGCTGGAAGCCCGCCTCGCCGACGTGGAACTGCGCGAGCATGACGAGCGAGACCACGAGCTCGATGAACGTCGTGACGATGGCGACCTGCTTCACCGCGCGCGCGTCGCGGAAGAACACGATCAGCGGGATGAGGCCCGCGACCGGGATGACGATGAGCAGGGTCAGCAGGTGATCCATCAGCGGTGCAGCCAGCCCGTCGCGTACCCGCCGTACACGACCATGATCAGGAGGAGGCCCGCGACGACCGACAGCGCGTAGTTACCGACGATCCCGGTCTGCGCGCGGCGGAGGCCGCCCCCGCCGAGCTTGATCGCCCAGCCCAGGCGGTTCACGAGGCCGTCGATGATGTGGATGTCGAACGCCCACGCCGCGCCGGCGAAGGCCTTGGCCACGTCGACGAAGCGCCGGTCGTACATCTCGTCCACGTAGTACTTGTTCACGAGGACGTCGTAGTACGGACCGGCGGCGCGCGTGACCGCGGCCGGATCCGGCCGGCCGCGCGAGTACATCGACAGCCCAAGGAGGATCCCGCCGACACCGACGGCCGTCGAGATCGCCGCGAGCATCAGGAACTCGGGCCAATTCGTGCCTGTATCGAGCGCCGGTAGTCGGTCCGCGGCGCCGGCCTCGATGGCGGGTCCGAGGAAGGAGTGCAGGAAGCCATGGTCCGGCGGGAAGCCGATGAACCCGACGAGCACGCTTCCGGCCGCGAGCACGAGCAGCGGCACCGTCATGACCCGCGGCGACTCGTGCGCGTGCTCGAACAGGTGGCGGTCGCGCGGCTGGCCGTGGAAGGTGAGCCAGATCGCGCGCGTGACGTAGAACGCCGTGAGCCCGCCGGTGAACACGCCGACGACCCAGAGGATCGGGTAGCCGTTCTTGAATGCCGAGCCGAGGATCTCGTCCTTCGACCAGAAACCGGCGAGCGGTGGGAGCGCCGCGAGCGCGCCGCCGGCGATGACCATCGTCCAGTACGTCAGCGGCATCTTCGACCGCAGCCCGCCCATCCGGCGCATGTCCTGGACGTCGCCGATGCCGTGGATGACCGAGCCCGAGCCGAGGAACAGCAGCGCCTTGAAGAACGCATGGGTGATCAGGTGGAACATCGCCGCGATCGGCGCGCCGACGCCGAGGGCCAGGAACATGTACCCGAGCTGCGACACGGTCGAGTAGGCCATGACGCGCTTGATGTCGAACTGCACGAGGGCGATGGTCGCGGCGAAGATCGCCGTGAGCTCCCCGACGCCGCCGACCCCGGCGAGCACCGGCCCGGCCGCGTTGAACAGCGGCGTCGACCGCGCGACGAGGTACACGCCCGCGGTCACCATCGTGGCCGCGTGGATCAGCGCGGAGACGGGTGTCGGGCCCTCCATCGCGTCCGGCAGCCATGAGTACAGCGGGAGCTGCGCGGATTTGCCGGTCGCTCCGAGGAAGAACGCCAGGCAGATGAGCGAGAGGACGCCCTGGGCCGGCGGGTCCTTCGCCACACGGTCGAAGACATCGGTGAAGTTCATCGAGCCGAAGACCAGGAACGTGGTGATCATCCCGATCGTGAAGCCCCAGTCTCCGATCCGGTTCATGACGAACGCCTTCTTCGCGGCGCCCGCGGGCTCGGGCCGCTCGAACCAGAAGCCGATCAGCAGGTAGCTGCAGACGCCCACGCCTTCCCAGCCGACGAACATGACGAGGTAGTTGTCGGCCATGACGAGGATGAGCATCGCGAACACGAAGAGCGGGAACCAGCTGAAGAACCGC
>DATCPY010000207.1:0-4754 GCA_036569845.1 Candidatus Limnocylindria bacterium
TTCGAGCCGCGCGAGCTGCTTCGCGCGCCCTCGCGACTGCTTCGATCGCTGTCCGGCGCGGAACTTGTCGATGTACTCCTCGGTCCGCGCGATCTCCTCCTGCTGCCGAGCCGCGGCGCGCGTGAGCGACGCGTCGCGGTCCGCGCGCTGCCGGGCGTACTGCGAGTACCCGCCGCGGTACTCGATGACCTTCGATCCGTGCGCCGCGGGCTCGAACGAGAGGGTCCGGGACGTCACCTGGTCGAGGAACCAGCGATCGTGCGACGCGATGACGGCCGTGACGTCTTGTTCAACTAAGAATTTCTCCAGCCACTCGAGCGCCGCGATGTCGAGATGGTTCGTCGGCTCGTCGAGCAGGAGGAGGTCCGGATCGTCGAGGAGCAGGCGCGCCAGGCCGAGGCGCGTGCGCTCCCCGCCGGACAGCGTCCGCACCTCACGGTCGCGCAGCGCGTCCAAGCCGAGACCGGAGAGGACGCGGCCGAGGGTCGCTTCGAAGTCGTACCCGCCGGCATGCTCGAAGTGATGCTGCGCGTCGGCGTACCGCTCGAGCAGCTCCGCGTCCCCGCTGGCGAGCTCGTGCTCCATCGCCCGAAGGTCGGCCTCGAGCTCGGCGAGGTGCGAGGCCGCGCCGCGAGCGTGTTCCAGGACGGTGCCGTCGACGTCGACGAGGAGCTCCTGCTGTAGGAACCCGATGCGCGTGCCGCGCGCAAGCGCGATCGATCCGCTGTCCGGCGTGTCGAGCCCGGCGACGATCCGGAGGAGCGTCGACTTGCCGGTGCCATTCGGTCCGATGAGTCCCGTGCGGTCGCCGTGCGTGAGCCGGAAGCTCACGTCGCTGAACAGGATGCGATCGGCGAAGCGACGACCCGCGGCCTGGACGGAGAGGACGCTCACAACGGCGAAGTCACGTGCCAGTGCATGTGGGGGGTCACGCCCGGAGCGGCGGCATTCGCCGTGAGCTTCACGCCGTTCGCGCCGACGTCCAATCGGGCCGCGACCTCCTGCACCGCGCGGAGCATCGCGACGAGCAGCACCGGATCGAGCGCCTCAGGGCCAAGCAGCGATGGCGTGTGCCGTTTCGGGATGATGACCACGTGCTTCGGCGCGATCGGCCGCGGATGGTGGAACGCGAGCACCAGATCGTCCTCGTACACGCGGTCGATGGGCGCCTTCCCGGTGAGGACATCTTCACAGAACCAGTCGCGTTTCCGACCTTCGGCGTCGAACGCCACGTGCACGTACGGCTCGCTCACCGCGAAACGCTCGCGCGCGGCGCGCGCTGGCACCGGGGGCAGTGGTACGTGCTGCGACCGCCGAGCACCGTGCGCCGGAGCGACGAGCCGCAGCGATGGCACGGCTCGCCGGCGCGGTCATACACGACGAACTCGTGCTGCATCCCGCCCTGCTTGCCGCTGCTGTCCCGATATGTGCGCAGGGTCGAACCGTGGAGGCGGATCGCCTTCCGGAGGACCCACTTGATGGCCTCGTGCAGCCGCGCGACCTCCTCCGGCTTCAGCGACCCGGCAGTCCGCAACGGGTGGATCTGCGCGCGCCAGAGGGCCTCGGAGGCGTAGATGTTCCCGATGCCGGCGATGCCCCGTTGATCCAGAAGCAGCGGTTTGATCGCGGCGCGCCGGCGGCGGCGGAGGAACGCGCGCAGCCAGGCCACGGTGAACGAGCGCCCGAGCGGCTCGCGGCCCATCGCGAGGTGCAGGGGCGCCTTGAGCGTGCGATCGCCGCCCGCGTCATCGGCCACGATGTCGGCGGTGTCTACGAGGACCATGCGCCCGAGCTTGCGCATGTCGACGAAGTCCAGGCCGGTGCCGTCGGTGAAGGTGAAGGTCGCCCGGGTGAACCGCTCCGGTGCGGCTTGCCCGAGCTCCTTGAACGCGAAGCGGCCGGTCATCCGCAACGAGGTGCAGAGGGCGTCGCCGCCGTCGAGCGCGAACACGACGAGCTTGCCGCGACGGCGGACCGCGTCGATGCGGCGGCCGGCCAGGCGCGCGGCGATGAGCGGCACGGGCTCGGGCTCGGTGAGCCGCTCCCAGTCCGACGCGAACGCCGCGATCGTGCGACCGGTCACCAGCTCCGCGAGCTGGCGCGCGATCGTCTCGACCTCGGGTAGCTCAGGCATGGACCGGCTGGGGCAGCGGGATCATCTCGTCCCAGTTGTCGCCGGTGCGGATGTCGACGATGAGCGGGACATCGAGCGGGTATGCGTTGGCCATCTCCTCGCGCGCGAGCTCAGCCAGCTCGCCGGAGCGCGCTCGGTCGACCTCGAACACGAGCTCGTCGTGCACCTGGAGGACGGCGCGTGCCCAAACGGCATCGCGGAGCCGGTCGTGCACCCTGACCATCGCGATCTTCATGATGTCGGCGGCAGTTCCCTGCACTGGCATGTTGATCGCCATGCGTTCGGCCGCGTTGCGCACGGCGCCGTTGCTGCTCGCCATATCCGGGATATAGCGACGCCGGCCGAGCAGCGTCTCGACGTAGCCCTGCTCGAGTGCGAACGATTTCGTCTCCATGACGTAGCGGCGGACGAGGGCGTAGCGCTTGAAATACTCGTCGATGAACCGGGCCGCCTCCTCGCGCGCCATGCCCATCCGCCAGGCAAGCCCAAAGTCGCTCATCCCGTACACGATCCCGAAGTTCAGCATCTTCGCAACGCTGCGCTGGTCCCGCGTCACCTCGCTCTCCGCGACTCCGAAGCCCGCGGCCGCGGTCCGGGTGTGGACGTCGGCGCCGGAGCGGAACGCATCGAGCAGCGCCGGGTCCTGGGATACGTGCGCGAGCACGCGGAGCTCGATCTGCGAGTAGTCGGCCGCGAGCAGTGTCCGATCGGGATGGCCCGCGACGAACGCCCGGCGGATCCGGCGGCCGAGCGGCGTGCGGATCGGGATGTTCTGCAGGTTGGGCGACTGGCTCGAGAGCCGTCCGGTCGAGGCGACGGTCTGATTGAAGGTCGTATGGATCCGGCCATCGCGCTCGATGAGCGGGCCGAGCCCGTCGGCATACGTCGACCGGAGCTTCTCGACCTCGCGGTATTCGAGGATCTTGTCGACGACCGGATGCGCGCCCCGCAGCTCTTCGAGGACCGCGGCATCCGTTGAGTACCCGGTGCCCGTCCGGCGGCCGCGCGCGAGCCGGAGCTCCGTGAACAACAGCTCCTGCAGCTGCTTCGGCGAGTTGATCCCGAATTCGTGGCCGACCGCGTCGTGGGCCTCGCGTTCGATGCGCGCGACCTCGGACGTGAACTCGACCGAGAGCGTCGCGAGGTACCGCATGTCGACCTTGATGCCGGCCTCCTCCATGTGGACGAGGACGTCGACGAGCGGGAGCTCGATCTCTCGGAACAGCTTCGCGAGGCCGAGACGGTCGAGGTCGTCACGGAACAGCGCTGCGAGCCGCAGCGTCGCGACCGCGGCGGTGCCGGCACGGGCAAGGCGCTCGTCGAGGGTCGGCAGGAGATCCTTGTGCCGGCGATCGGCGATCGGGAGGGCGGGCACCTCGAGGCCCAGACGCTCGGTCGCAAGGTCGTCCAAGAGGTGTTGGCGGCGGCTCGCGTTCGCGAGGTACGACGCGATCACCGTGTCCATCTCGATGCCGAGGAGATCGGCGCCGGCGCGCCGCAGTGCCCGCCGCGCCGTCTTCGCGTCGTGGACCAGCTTGCCAACCCGCGGATCGCCGAGGAGCTCGACGATCGGCGCGGGGATCGTCTCGCCGATCGGAAGGTAGCAGCAGGACTCCTCGAGCGCGAGGCCAAGACCGAGGAGGCGCGGTGAGCGCTCCGTGTCGACGTCGGCGAAGATCGCGATGCGCCCGGCTTCGCGCGCCTTGATGAGGTAGTCGGCGGCGCCGGCATCCGCGAGCAGGGCGATCTCGACCGGCGCAGCCACCGGGCTCGTGAGCCCCAGCGACAGCTGGCCGCCGCGGGAGCTCTGGACCGGCGCGCGCCCGCTATCCACGGGGAACAGCGTCGGCGTCGGGAGCGGCGCCGCAGTGTTCCCGTCGGCCGGCGGCAGCCGCGGGATCAAGCTGCGGAACTCGAGATCGCGGAAGAGGTCGACGACCGTCGCCCGGTCGTACGCGCCACGCTTCGAGCGCTCGAGATCGAGCGAGACCGGGATGTCGGTGACGATGCGCGACATCTCGCGACTGTGCAGCACCTGGTCGTGATTCGCCTCGAGCGCGGCGCGCAGCTTCGGCGTCAGCTTCACGAGGTTCTCGTACACGCCCTCGACGCTCCCGTGGTCGGCGATGAGCTTCGCGGCGGTCTTCTCGCCCACCCCGGGCACGCCGGCGATGTTGTCGGTCGGATCGCCCTTCAGCGCCTTGTAGTCGACCATCTGATCCGGCCGCAATCCGAAACGCTCCCAAATCTTTGGTTCGTCATAGATCACCGTGTTCTGGAATCCCTGGCGCGTGGTCATGAGCGACACGTGCGGCGTGACGAGCTGCAGCGTGTCCAGGTCGCCGGACAGGATGAGCGTGTCGAGCCCCGCTGCTTCGGCCTGCTTGGCGAGGGCGCCGATGACGTCGTCGGCCTCGTAGCCGGGAAGGGAATACATCGGCACCCCGAACTTCTCGAGGAACTCCTTGCACCGCTCGAACTGCGGGCGGAGATCGTCGGGCATCGGCTTGCGGGTGGCCTTGTACGTGGCGTCGCGCTCTTTTCTGAAGGTCGGGACCGGCAGGTCGAAGCAGGCGGCGATGTGCTGGGGCGGGTACTCCTGGATGACCTTGAGCAGGAT
>DATCPY010000208.1:0-10255 GCA_036569845.1 Candidatus Limnocylindria bacterium
GTACTTCTGGTCTTCGTACGGGCACGGCCAGACGCTCGGCAACCGCGCGCTCAAGATCCGCGTAGTGAAGACGACCGGAGCCGAGCTCACGCTCGTCGACGCGTTCATCCGCTACGTCGGGCTCGTCGTCAGCTGCATCGCCCTGTTCATCGGCGTGATCTGGGTCGCATTCGACCCCAACAAGCAGGGTTGGCACGACAAGATCGCGAGCACCTACGTCGTCAAGGCCTAGCTGACCCGTCCTCCTCCGGTCCCGTGCTGGGCACGGGACCGGTTGGAGGGACCGGAGCGGAAGGCGAGCGCGCGAGCTGATCGATGAGCGCTCGTAGCTCCGCGAGCTCCGCCGCAGTCTCACGCACGGTGAGCATTCTGAGCGCGAGTCAGCCGAGCAGTGAGAGCAGCGGCGGACCGAGGAACACGACGAGCAGCGCCGGCAGGACGCAGAACGTCAGTGGGAACGTGAGGAGAACGGGCAGCCGACGGGCCTTCGCCTCGGCCCGATGACGCTCGGCCTCACGAAGCGCATCGGCCTGTGCGACGAGCAGGTCGGCAAGTGGCGCGCCGAACCGTCGCGCTGACTCGACGAGCGCCGCGATGCGCGCTTCGTCGGATCCGCTCGAGGCGAACGCTTCGAACGCGGCTCGAGGCGGGCGGCCGAGCCGTAGATCCGCAAGCAGGCGGCGGGCCTCCGGAAGACGAGCGACGCGTGGCGAGCGTGCGACGAGCGCGGCGAGCGACTGTTCGAAGGACAGCCCGGCATCGAGCCCGACGACGACGGCATCGAGCAGTGATGCGAGCTCCGGAGTATCCGACGGCGCGCGCACGAGCCGCCACAGCCAGACCGCTCCGCATGCTTCGAGGCCGATGGCGATGCCGGTCAGCGCGCGGCCCGATCCGAGGAGCGTGCCCGCATAGGACGGCGTGAGGATCGCGAAGAACAGCGCCCCGAGCGGCGCGAGCGCGACGAGGACGACCGCGGAGAGACGGCCCTGGGCCGTGAGCGCGGCACGCTCGGCGTCCAACGCGAGCTGCGACCGCAGGAGCCGGGAGACCCGGCCGAGGCTCCGACCGATCCGGCCGCCGCTGCGCGCGAACGCGCCGAGCACGATGGCCAGCGGCGCGAGCTCGGCCGGCGGCACGACCCCGTCGTATGCCCGCAACGCGCGCTCGATCGGCTCGCCCAACCGCAGCGCCGCCGCAACGCCGCCGGTCGGGCCGGCGAGGCCGGCCGGCAACGTCGGCGCGACCTCCGAGAAGCACTGTTCGAGTGACAGCCCGGCAGCGAGGGCGGCAGCGAGCGCATCGATCAGCGCCGGCAGGGCGGAGCGACGGACCTGTCGTTCGCTCCGGTCGCGAAGCAGCGCCCGGATCGGGGCGCGCGGCAGCGACAGCGCGAGCATTGCCAGGCCGCCGACGGCGAGGGCGACCGTCACAGCGACACCGAGCGCAGCGCGTAGTGGTCGCCGGCCTCGGCGTCGAGCTCGGCGATCTCGACGATGCGTCGCCGGCCATCGACGCCGCGTTCCTGGTGCACGACGATCTCGATGCCTCGCCGGATCTGCTCCTGGATCGCGGCGAGCGGCAGATCCAGCCCCGCCATCATCGCCATCGTTTCGAGCCGGAGGAGCGCCCGGTACGCGCTGCTCGCGTGCGCCGTGGTGAGCGAGCCGCGGTGGCCGGTGTTCAGCGCCTGAAGCATGTCGAGCGCCTCGCCTCCCCGGACCTCGCCGACGACGATGCGATCCGGTCGCATGCGCAACGCGTTCCGGAGCAGGGTGCGCGTGTCGACGGTCCCGAGGCCCTCGACACTGGCCGGCCGCGTTTCGAGGCCAACGACGTTGGGCTGTGGCAATCGGAGCTCGGCTGCGTCTTCGATCGTGACGATGCGCTCGTCGCTCCCGATCGCGAACGCGAGCGCGTTCAGCGTCGTCGTCTTGCCGCTCGATGTCCCGCCCGACACGAGGATGCTCCGGCGCGCACGAACAGCCGCGACGAGCCAGGCCATCGCCGCAACGGACGCCGTCCCGGTGCGGACGAGGTCGTCAGGATCGAATGGGCGCGCGGAGAACCGCCGGATGGTGAGGACGGGCCCCTGTATCGCGATCGGTGGGATCACCGCATGGACCCGCGATCCGTCAGGCAGGCGCGCGTCGACGAGGGGCTGGGCGACGTCGATCCGTCTCCCGAGCGGAGCGACGAGCCGCTCGATCAGGACGAGGATCTCCTCCGCGTCCCTGAACCGGATGGACGTCGATTCGACCTTGCCGTCGCGCTCGACCCACACGCCGCGGGTCCCGTTCACCATCACCTCGGTGACGCGCTCGTCGCGCAGGAGCGGCGCGATCGCGCCAAGGCCGAAGAATCGGTCGTCGAACTGGCGCTCGAGCGCTCGGAGCTCCGCGCTCGAAAGAACGACGCGCTCGGCCGCGGCGGTCTCACGGAGCAGCACCCCGAGCTGATCGGCGCGGGGCCGGCCGTCCGGAGCTTCGCGCAAGCGCACGAGGAGCGCGCGCTCGAGGCGGTCGTGGGTCGCGGTCACGTCGCGTCGATCGCGATGAGCTCGGCGAGCTCGTCGTACGCGCGACCGAGAGCGCCGCCGATCCGCCCGCGCTGGGCGAGCGCGTCCGCGACGGCGTCGTCGTCACGCGGGAAGACGCGGAAGGCGTCCTCCAGCGAGCCCTGCGAGCCGATCACCCACGCCCCTGCGGGCACGTCGGCCGACGCGAGCGCCGCGCGCGATGCGGCATCGCCATACGACAGGACGAGGACCCGGTCGCTCGCAGCCGTCGCGACGCGCGACCGTTCGTCGGCGAATGTGGGCGGATCGACGAGCACGACGTCCGCCAGCTCGCGTGCCACGGCGATGGTCGTCGCCAACCCGTCCGACGACGGCGCTGTGGGCGGACCGCCGACGACGGAGAGGCGCGGTGCAGCCGCCGCCATCACGAGCTCGAGATGCTCCGCCCGGAGCTCGCCGGCGAGCGCCTCGAGCTCGGACCAGGGTCGGGGGTCGACTCCGAGCCACCACCCGAGCGCACCGGTGCCGGTCGCATCGATCGCGATGACGGTGCGATCGGCGGCCAGCCGTCGCGCGAGATTCGCGACGCACAGCGTGCGGCCGGTCCCCCCACGCGCCGCGGCCACCGTCACGACGCGCGTGCGACCGGGGATCGCGCCCGGAAGGGCTCTCGCCACCAACGGACCGACGGCCGCGGCGTCGTCCGATCGAGCCACGAGCAACCGATCTCCACCGAAAGCCCTGAGCAGGGCCGCCTGGTCCGCGGTGGCGATGACGATGCGCGGGATGTCCGCCGGATACACCGCGGCCTGGGCCGCCGCTCCGTCGACGCGGAGATCGACCATCACGAGCCGAGGCATCGAGATCGCCGGCTGTAGCCCGAGCAGCTCACAGGTCGAACGGAGCTCGGATCCGCCACAGATCGCGACGGCGGTCAACGGGTCGAGCGCAGGAGCGGGACGAGCAGCAGGCCGCTCGCGCGGGCGACTCCGACGGCCGTCGCATCGTCGGCTCCGCTCCCGACGATGACGGCGCGATCATCGGCCGAGACGACGATGAGGTCGAACGCGACGGCCGTCGCGGTGGCCCGCTCTCCCGGGCGGAGCGCAAGGATGTCCAGGTGATCCCCGGGACGAAGACCGCTGATCGGCGCCACGAACCAGGTCGTCGGTATGGACAACGCCCACGTGCCCGGCGCGAGGGTGTCCGCCATGCCAGCCGGAGACGCGACCGCCGACGACACGGATCCATGCAGCCCGAAGAGGACCGACAGCACGATGAGCAGCGCGCCCGTCGCGCCGGAAATCATCCGACGAGGCAATCGGCGCCGCGCAGCGGCGGTCAACGACGGCAACATGACGTTCCGATCGACGCCCGCTGAAGATGTGAGCCGACGGAGAGCGCGACATCGATGCTGCCCGGGCTCGTCGTGACCGTCAGATCGCTCACGGGTCCGCCGCCGTTCGCGGCGGAGAGAGCGTTGGCTGCGATGCGGGCCTGCTCGACCACGATCGAGTCGGTGACGAACGCCTGCAGTGGGCCCCGGAACTCGAGAAGGGCGTCGGCGAGGGAAGCGCCCGCCGCCTCGACCGCGGCTTCGCCGGCCCGGCGTTCGTGGGCGTCGGCGAGGATCCGGTCCTGCGCCGTCTCGAGCCCGACGATCGTCACCGCCGCGATGGCGAGCGCGAGCACGGCGAGGATGAGCGCCTGACCGCGGTCGTCGGTCACGGAGTCCACTCCATCAACCTGGCCGCCTCACCACGGACGACGAGCGCCGGCAATCCCACGAATGAGAGTGGGGCGGCGATCGCGTAGCGCAACCGCACGAGCACGAGCGTGCCGCGCGGATCGGAGCCCCGCTGAGACTCGGGCGGGTCGATGACGACGTCGACATTGCGAGCATCGAGGGGCGCGACGGCCGCGGTGACGCTCGCGCGCGCAAGGCGGTCGTCGTTCGTCAGGGCGGCGGTGCGGGCGCCTTCCGACGCCGCGTGCTCGAGCGCGAGACGCGCGACGCCAAGCTCAGACAGCTCCGCGATCGCGAGAGCCAGGACGAGCAGGATCGGAAGGACGAGGGCGAACTCGACGAGGGCCTGCCCGCGGTCACCGTTCACGGACGCCTCGCTCCGATCCGCCGCCGGCGCCGGATACGGGCGAGTTCAATGGCGCAGCCCAGCCCGACAAGCAGGGCGACGCAGTAGCCGAGCGGCGCGAAGACGCCCAGGCCCAGCGAGATCACCGCGGCAGCGGAGCCAAGCGCGGCGTCCCGCCAGTCAGACATTGGCGGCCGGTGGGTGGCGATGGTCGACGTGATCAGCGCGATCCCGTGCGGATCGGCCGTGATGGCGCCATGACCCTCTATCGGTGAGGCATGCGTCGGCAGCAAGAGGCGGGATGAGACGCCCGGTGTCCACGCATCCGGGCCCGTGACGATCCAGTCCGTCGCGGCGCGCAGCTCGAGACGCGTCACGCCGGGCGGTGGCGGGGCAGCGTGGATGGTCGCAAGATCCCGCGCGGCCGGAGAACCGATGTCCTGTCCGACCCCGGCGGTGATCGCGCGGAACTCCGTCTTCGCGCCGACGAGCGCGCTCGCCGCAAGGAACGCCTGCCCGATCCAGGCTTCGGTCGATCCGTTGTGTGGCGAGGCGAGCGCGACGTATGTCGCCACCTTGTCGCTTGCCGACAGGCCGCGCTGGAAGGCCGCATCGACCACGGCGCCGCCCATGGAGTGGGCCACGATGTCGATGGTCGGGTGGGTCTTGGCCAGCTCGCGGATCTGGGCGGTGAGCTGGTCAGCGTTGGCGTTGAGCGAGCCAAGCGTGTCGTACGGGTGCGCGGGGTCGCCTCCGAAGCGATGGATCTCGTAGTGGGGATCCTTGTCCAACGCGGCGATGAGCGCGTCGAACGTACCGTCCGGAGCGTCGGACCCGATGCCGGAGACGAGGACGATGACCTCCTTGTCGCTCTGCTTCGCGACCCGCGGGTCCGCGATCTCCGTCGGACGAAGGATGGTCCGGGTCGGACGGCCCGTCTGGCCAGCGCGCGACGGGCCGTCGTCCCCGGCAGCGACGAGCGCACCTGGTCCGACGACCGATAAGGCAAGGGCCGTGACAACGCACCAGGCGCGGATCGCGCGTCGCATGGCGCGATGAGACGACGGCCGGGGTCAGGCGGGGATAGGACCGCCGAGCGGTACGCGAGTACCGATCAGGTGCGGGTCTTCGCGACCTCCGCGGCCTGCAGCTCCGCGGCGTGCTCCTCGGTGTCGTCGAGCGGAGCCAGCTCGACCGCGCCGTGCCGTCGAGCGAGACCCCAGCCGATGAGCTGATCCGCGAGCCACGGGTTCTTCGGCAGCGCGGAGCCGTGCAGGTAGCAGCCGATGAGCTTTCCCTGCACCGCGCCCTCGGTCTTGTCCTTCCCGTTGTTCCCATGGCCGGCGATCACGCGGCCGAGCGGCTTCGCCTCCGGGCCGAGGTACGTGTAGCCGGAGTGGTTCTCGAACCCGATCAGCGTCTTTCCGTCATCGGTCTCGGCCAGCAGATTACCGACGAAGCGCATCTTGCCCGCGCGCGTCGTCACGTCCAGCACGCCGAGCCCCGGGATCGCCGCGCCGACCTCGGGCACGTACTCCTGTCCGAGGAGCTGGTAGCCGCCGCACACCGAGAAGACCGCGGCGCCCCCGCCGATCGATCGCTTGAGGGCTGCACCGTGCTCGCCTGCAAGGTCCGCGCCGACGATGTCCTGCCCCTGGTCCTGACCGCCTCCGAAGAAATACACGTCCGCCCAATCGGCATCCCACGCATCGCCGGTCGTGAACGCGCGGGTCTCGACGTCGATGCCTCGCCACTTCGCGCGCTGCGTGAGCGCAAGTACATTCCCGCGATCGCCGTAGATCGACATCAGGTCCGGGTAGAGGTGCCCGATGCGAAGGTTCATCGCCCTCAATCCTCCCAGAACTGCCCGACATACCCGAGCCGTGCGAGGGCATCTCGCAGCGAAAGCATCGCGGTATACGTTGCGATCACCACCAGCTCCTCACCGACCGGAGTACCGTCGATCGCGGCGCGGATCGCGGGGACCCAGCCATCGACCACGGCGACGCGGTCCTTCGGCACACCTGCGTACTTCAGCCGGAGAGCGAGGTCGCGCCCGCGGAGGCCGGTGACGGTCGCGTGTTCGATGCGCGGCGCGAGCGCCTCGAAATCCGCGTCCCAGATCCAGGACACGTCCCGCGAGTCGGCGTCGCGATCGTTCAGCGCGCCGAGGATCCGCGGGTGGCGGTCGGTCTCGAGCAGGGCGCCGATCGCCGCGTTGAACCCGGCCGGGTTCTTGACGAGCATCAACCGCAGCCGGCGGCCCTCGGCCTCGACGATCTCGAGACGTCCGAACGCGGGCTTGAAGAGGGCAAGCGCGCGGGCGGCCGTGGGGAGCGCGATGTCGATCGCGCGGGCAGCGGCGATCGCCGCGAGCGCGTTGTACGCGTTGTACAGGCCGGGGAGCGGCACGATGACGTCGTCGAAGGCCGACGCGACGCCGCCTCCCAGGCGCAGCCGGCTGTCGTTCGCGCTCAGCCGCACCGCTGCCGCGCTCACGTCGGGCCGCGGCCGCTCGAGGCCGCAGTACGCGCAGTACCAGTCACCGACATGCGCGAGGACCACGCGGCGATATGCGAGCGGCTGCTTGCAGCGCGGGCAGCGGGTCGCATCGCTGATCGCCTGCGGCACGGTGCCGCCGACGGACGGATCGTCCACCCCGAAGGTGAGCACCGGTCCGTGATGGCGCTCGGCGAGATAGGCGACGATCGGATCGTCGGCGTTGAGCACGAGCGTGGTGGCATCCGTCAGTGTCGCGATCGCATCGCCGATGCGCCGGGCGAGCGCGTCGATCTCGAAGTACCGGTCGAGCTGATCGCGGAACAGATTCGTGACAACGAGGACGCGAGGCGCGAGCCGCGCGAGGACTCGCGGCACGGACGCCTCGTCGATCTCGAAGACGCCGACGTCGCCGCGCAGCTCGCCACCCCAGGTCGCATCGGCGAGCAGCGCCGCCGCGATCCCACGATCAAGATTCGATCCCGAGCGGTTGTGCACCGGCTGCCAGCCCGCGGTCCGCACGATGTCCGAGAGCATCCGGGTGGTGGTCGTCTTCCCGTTCGTCCCGGACACGCAGACCGCCCCGTGGGCGAGTGTTCGGGAGAGGCGGGCGATGGCGTCGGGATCGAGCGCGAGCGTGACGAGCCCGGGGAGCGCCGTCGCGCCACGGCCGAGGAGCTGCAGGCCGGCGCGGGTCACCTTCCCAGCGGCGATCGCGGTCATCAGGAGGGGATCGCGCGCGGTCACGCCGAGAACGTTAGGCGCCGGCCGGCTGGACCTCGCGGAGCAGGAGCTCGAGCTCGTCGACCGCGCGGCCGAGCCGCAGCGCCAGGGCTTTTGCGATGTCGCCGTTCGCGCTCGCGCTCTGGAGCGTGCCCTCGGCCTCGAGCCGCGCGAGGAGCGCGACGGCGCGGCGGAGGCGCGCGATCGTGAGCGAGGCCGGGAGCGTGCGCCGAAGGTGCGACACGCGCTCCTCCAGCTTCTCGAAGCGCCGCCGGAGCTCGTCCTCGAGGTCCTCGCTCGCGAGCGACTCGAGCCGCTTGACCTCGGCCTGGAGCGCGCCGAGGTCGCGGGCCACCACCTGGGCAGCCTTCTCGAGGGAGTAGCCCTTCTCGAGGGCCTGCCGGATGCGGATCACCTTCTCCATGGCGAACACGTCGTAGTCGTGATCGTCGTTGGTCGAGGGCTTCACGAGGCCCTTCTTCGTCCAATAAATGAGCTGCCGCGGGGTCACGTTGCAGACCCGGGCGGCCTCCGCCGCCGAGAGGCGCAGCCGTTGGATGACCTCGCCGTCGTTGGCGATGAGCACCTGGGCCAGGATGTCCTGCGCGTCGCCGTCCGCCACGTCCGCTCCCCTTCCGCTCTCCTGCTTCCTCGCGGTCGCAGGAGGCGACGAGTGTGCTGTGGCGGTCTGGGCGTGTCAAGAAGTTAGACAGGTGGCTGATACCGGACCACGACGAACGGCGCTGCTAGCCGGCCGCCTTCTTCCGTGGGGGCTTCGGCGGCGCGAGCGCCTGGCGGTAGGCGACCTTCACGGTCACGTGATAGCTGGCGATCCCGCGCGCGGACAGATCGGCCCACTGACGCGTGATCTCAGCGGCGATCGGCTCGCCGACCTCGGTGCGGGCGCTCTTGATCGCGGCCTTGAGCGCCGGGGCCCATCCGGTCTTCGCAGCGCCGCTCGCTTCGTGGATCCGGACCACGACCGGCGCGGCCGCGGCCTTAGCGGCCCTTGGGCGGGTAGCCCTCAAGGCCGTACTCCTTGATCTTCGCGTAGAGGAGGCGGCGGTAGATGCCGAGCATCTCGGCGGCCTTGGAGCGGTTGCCGTTCGCGTCGCGCAGGGCCTTCATGATCAGGTCCTTCTCGAACTGGGCGACGGATTTCTTGAAGAACGAGCTGTCGCCCTTCGCCTCGCCTTCGCCCTCACCGTCTTCGCCCTCGCCGGCCTCGTGCTCGCCGAACGGGAGCTCGCGGCTCGTGATGATCTGTCCGCGCGAGAGCACGACGGCGCGCTCGATGACGTTCTCGAGCTCGCGCACGTTGCCCGGCCAGTTGTATTCCATGAGCCGGCGGATGGCTTCTTCGCTGATCGCGGCTGGCTGAGCCGTCGCGCTGTAGCGGTGCTTGGCGAGGAAGTGCTCGACGAGCGACGGAATGTCCTCCTTGCGATCGCGGAGCGGCGGCATGTGGATGTTGATGACGTTGAGCCGGTAATAGAGGTCATCGCGGAACTTCGACTGCTCGACCTGCTTCTGCAGATCCTTGTTCGTCGCGACGATGATCCGGATATCGATCTTGATCGGCAGGTTCGACCCGATGCGCTCGATCTTTCGCTCCTGCAGGACCCGAAGGAGCTTCGTCTGCGTCGGAACGGTCATCTCGCCGATCTCGTCCAGGAAGATCGTGCCCTTGTCGGCCATCTCGAAGCGGCCGCGGCGCTGGGTCATCGCACCGGTGAACGAGCCCTTCTCGTGACCGAAGAGCTCGGCTTCGAGCAGCGTCTCGGGGAGCGCGGCGCACGACACCTTCACCATCGGCCCGGAGCGGCGGTTGGAGTTGAAGTGGAGCGCCTCGGCGACGAGCTCCTTGCCGGTGCCGCTCTCGCCGGTGATCAGCACCGTCGCGTCGGCCTTCGCCACCTTGCCGATGGTCTTGTAGACCTCCTGCATCGCAGGCGAGTTGCCGACGATGCGCTCGGTCTGGACGAGCGAGCTGATCTCGTCGCGCAGGACCTCGACCTCCGCGGTGAGGTCCTGGTAGTCGAGGACGCGCTTCACGCTGTGAGAGATCTTGTCCAGCTCAAAGGGCTTGGTGATGTAGTCGAAGGCGCCGAGCTCCATCGCGCGGATTGCCGCGTTCGAGCTGCCGAACGCGGTCATGATCAGGACCGACGTCTTCGGATTCGTCGACTTGAGACGCGCGAGGGCCTCGATGCCGTCGAGCTCGGGCATCCGCACGTCCATGATCACCAGGTCAGGGCTCGATTCCTTGACCTTATCGACGACCTCGGTCCCGGTGGACGCCTCGAGCACGTTGAAGCCCTCGTCCGAGAGCAGTTGCTTCAGAAGCGAGCGGATCGATGCATCGTCGTCGGCGACGAGAAGGGTCTTTTGTGCCACTGGTCCTGTACGGTTCCTTCCCAAG
>DATCPY010000209.1:0-10378 GCA_036569845.1 Candidatus Limnocylindria bacterium
GGGGACGAAACGAACGTCGCGCCCGGAAGGGTGACGCCGGCGAGATCGGGATGGTCCGCGTCGACGCCGGTGTCGATGACCGCAACGGTCACGAGCGGGGATCCGCGCACGATGTCCCACGCCTTGTCGACCCGCGCCGCCCGCAGACCCCACTGCCCCAACCCGGACGATGGATCGGTGAGGAACAGGCTGTCGTTCGGCGTGAACTCGACGGACGCACGCGCGTCGAGCTGCACGGACGCGATCGCCGGATCGCGAGCGAGGCGCAGAACCGCGAACCCGCGTGCGTCTTCGGTGCTATCGCGCGCATCGATCGGTAGCGCGACGCGCGTCACGCCGAGCAGCGGAAGCTCGATGTCGAGGACCGCGCCGACCCGCGCGAGCGCGGCCGCCCGATCTTCGGCCGAGGCCGCTGGTGCGAAACGCACGAGCGCCCGCGGCGCGTCGCTCGCGACCGCCGTGGGTGCCGCTGTGCTCACCGGGCTGGTCGGAGAGGGCCTGATCGTCGACGCATCGACCGGCCAAGCGGGGCCCGCGAGCAGCGTCATTGACGCGACCCATGCGGCGACGAGGCGTGCGAGCCTTCCCATCTCAGTCGCTATGACGCGGGCGTAGGCGGCGGGTTACGGCCGGTCCGCTACTTCCCGAGATCCGTGATGACCAGGACGTTCTCGAGCTTGCGCAGGTCGACAGCCGGCGAGACGACGGCCCGCTGATAGGCCGAGACCTCGGCCTTCGTCACGTCGACGACCGTGCCGATGACGAGGCCCTTGGGATACAGGGACCGCAGCTCGTTCCCGATGCCGAGGCCCGCGGTCACGATGACGTCGCCCGCCTTCACCGGGTCGCTCTGAAGGATCCACTCCATCACCAAGGTGTCGCCGTACTGGCCGCGCACGATGCCGCTCGCCCGCGACGTCTGCACGAGCGCGGAGACGCTGGACGCCGAGTCCGTGACCAGCAGCACCTTCGCGTAGTTCGTGCCGACTTCGCTCACCCGGCCGACGACGCCCCGCTCGGCGAGCACGACCTGATCGACGCGCACGCCCTGATCGGTGCCCGCGCCGATGACGATCGTCTTCAGCACGCCGCTCGGATCGCGCGCGATGACCGGCGCGGTGATCGTCTTGTACGGGAGCGTCCGCTGGGCCGCGTCGAGCTTCGCGCCCTGCTGCGCCACGATCGCCGCCTCGGCCAGCCGCGCGTTCTCGAGCGTCAACCGGTCGTTCGCCGCGCGCAGGTCGGCGTTGTCGGTACGCAGGCGGTCGAGATCGCCGACGGCCTGGAAGAATCGGTTCGTCGTCACGCCGGTCGCCGCGAGCACGCTCTGGATCGGCACGAGGAGCTGCGTCCCCATCGTCGCCGCGCCCTGGATGACCGCGGCCGAGCGGAACAGCAGGATGAGGAGCGAGACGACGAACAGCACGGCGAACGGGCGCCCGACGCTGTTGGTCCGCCGCTGGCGGGTGCGGCCGAGCGCCGCCATCAGCGAGGCATGATCGCGTAGGTCTCGGTCACGAGGCTGCGGTCGTACTTCACGAGGTTCTCGAGCACCATGCCGGTGCCGCGAGCCACGCACGTGAGCGGATCGTCGGCGATGTGCACGGCCATCTGCGTCGCCTCGGAGATCCGAGTGTCTATGCCGCGCAGCAATGCGCCACCGCCGGCGAGGTAGATGCCCTGATCCATGATGTCCGCCACCAGCTCCGGCGGCGTCTCCTCGATGGTGTCCTTCACCGCGTCGACGATCTGCTGCACCGATGGATCGATGGCCTCGCGGATCTGCGCGCTCGTGACCTCGATGCTGCGCGGCAAGCCGGTGAGGAGATCGCGGCCGCGGAAGAACGTCGTGACCTCTTCGTCGAGCGGATATGCGGAGCCGATCGCGATCTTGATGTCCTCGGCGGTCCGCTCGCCCATGAGCAGGTTGAACTCACGGCGGGCGTAGGCAACGATGTCCTGGTCCATCTCGTCGCCGCCGATGCGGATCGATCGCGCGACGACGATGCCGCCGAGCGAGGTCACCGCGACCTCGGTCGTGCCGCCGCCGATGTCCACGATCATCGAGCCGCTCGGCTCCTGGACCGGAAGGCCCGCGCCGATCGCCGCGGCCATCGGCTCTTCGACGAGCCGCGCCCACCGCGCGCCGGCGTTCATCGCGGCCTCTTGCACGGCGCGCTTCTCGACCTCGGTCACACCGGAGGGGATGCCGATGATGACGCGCGGACGCGGGAACAGCGCGACGCGGTCGTGCACCTTGTTGATGAAGTGCTTGAGCATGTACTCGGTGATGTCGAAGTCGCTGATGACGCCGTCCTTCAGCGGCCGGATCGCGACGATGTTCTGCGGCGTGCGGCCGAGCATCCGCTTGGCCTCGGCACCGACCGCGAGGATCGCGCCGGTCTTCAGGTCCTTCGCGACGACGGACGGCTCGCTGATCACGATGCCGCGACCGCGGACGTGCACGAGCGTGTTCGCCGTGCCGAGGTCGATGCCGACATCACGGGAGAACAGTCCCCAGAGGGCTTCGAACAAGCTGGCGCACCCTTTCCCGAAACGCGCGTTGGTCGTTGTGAGGATAGAGCCCGTATCGCGCGCATTTCGCGCGCGGAACGCTCGGTTCCCCGCTAGCGGTGGCGCGTCGCGGTGGGTCGCGGTGTCGGCCGGACCGTCGGTGCGACCGTCGGCCGCGGGGTCGGGGTCGGCGTCGGCCGCGCGGTGACGACCGGCTTGGTGCCCGGCGCGTACAGCTGCGGGATCCCGGTCGGGACGACGAGGGGCTTCGGCGTCGCGATCGGCCGTGGCGTCGGCCGCGGCGTCGCGCGAGGCCGCGGCGTCGATCCGGACCCGCCGTTGCCGCGGTTCTGCGATGGCACGAACGCCGGCTCCGGCGCGGGCGCGGGCGCGGGAACGAGCGGCGCGGCGCCTGCGCCCGAGAGGCCGTTGAGGCGGATGGGCTGGTAGCGGTCGTCGTACACGACGACCCGGTGGACGGCCTTCGGAGGCGTCTCCTCGTACACCCAGACCAGGGTGTGAGCCTCGTTCGCCCAGGCCTCGAAGAGCCGGATGTGCCCGAAGCCCTGCGGGTCGCGACCCATCTGGAGGTTCATCGCGTCACCGGGCCGGAGCTCGCTCTTGGAGATCGGCGTGCTCACCCACCCGATCGACTCCGTCGTGTACCGCGCAACGCCCCAGGCTCGACTCACGTACGCCGAGCAGTCCATGCCGCGACCGGCGGTGTTCCCACCCCAGACGTACGGCGTCGACAGCATCGCCGCCGCGTTGTCCAAGATGCTCTGGCGGATCGCGAGCGACGGATCCGTTGTTTGGGGCTCGGCCGGGGCCGGCTCAGCCGGGCCCGGCCGCACGACTTCAGGCGCAGCCGGCGCGGCCGGCGCGTTCGGGCCCTTCGAGTCGGCGCGCAGTGAGTCGATCGACGCGCGGACGAGCGGCGCGAGCGCGGCCCAGTCCTCTTCGGCGGTGATCGCGCGGGCGACGAGCCGGCGATCGCTGTCGCGGGCGACGAAGTAGCGGGTGAAAACGTGCAGTCCTTCGTACGTGCGCTCTTCGTCGACGAGATAGAAGCCGCCCACCGGGCCGGCATCGGGCCGGTCGGCGCGCGGGTCGACATCGAGGTCGATCATGTCGCCGCCGGCGCGGGCGACCCCGACGGTGATGATCGCGCCGGCGTCGCGGATGAGCGCGCTCGTGATCGGGACGGGGAACGCGTACAGGGATGCGTCACCGAGCTGGAGCTGGAAGCGCACGAGCTCCTGTGCGGGGTCGGGTGGATCGCTCTGCGGATTGAGCGCCTGCGACGGCGAGCGGACCCAGCCGAACGGCGGATCGAAGCTCACCCCGGCGGCCGCGTCGATGAAGCCCTTGGGCGCGGGCTGGGCGGCCTGGTCGGCGACCGGCTGGGCAAGGATCGGGAGGGGCGCGGCGGCGATCGGGCCGACCGAGTCCGCGGCGAACGCGGCGTCGTGCAGCGGCCCGACGATCCCGACGCTCAGGACCGCGGTCGCCAATACCCGAGCAAGTGCGTAGGTAAGCCGAGCTCCCACCACTCTCGGCAACGGGACGCTCAAGCAGGCGTTATGTCCGTCATTTGGCGGGCAAAGCCCGCCGGATGACCCTGCCGCGCCTGCGGCGACTCGCGGGGGCGACCTACAGGGCATTCCGTTCTTTTAGCGAGACATGACGGCCCGCGCCGATGATCACGTGATCCACGACCGATACCCCCAGCAGCCGGCCGGCGGCGACGGCGTCCCGGGTGGTCCGGAGGTCGTCGGCGGACGGCTCGGGGTCGCCCGACGGGTGGTTGTGGCCGAGGATGATGCCCGCGGCATTGCGCCGCAGCGCTTCGGTGAAGAGCTCGCCGATCCGGATGGAGATCCCGGCGACGTTGCCCTCGTACATCGGACAGACGGCGATGAGCCGCTGCTTGCGGGTGAGCAGCGCGACGACGAGGGTTTCGCGATCCCGATGCGCGAGGTGCGGCGAGATGGCCCGCACCGCGGCGGCGGGCGTGTCGAGCACGTCACCCTCGCGCTCGGCAGCGAGTGCGCGGCGCCCGAGCTCGAGCGCGGCCACGATCCGGGCCGCGGTCACGCCACCGATGCCGAGCGCCGTGAGATCCGCGCGTGCGAGCGCGGCGATGCCGCCCTGGGAGTGAAGGACCGTCTCCGCGATCGCGACGGCCGAACGCCGCTTCGTGCCGCTGCCGATGATGACCGCGAGCAGCTGCGCGTCGGAGAGCGCGGGCGGCCCGTCGCGGATCAGGCGCTCGCGCGGGCGGATCGCCTCCGGCCAGTCACGGATGGGCACCTGATAGTTCGTTCGTCACGGCATTGCGCGCCAGCAGTAGCTCAGCGCCGACGGCGAGCTCGCGCACGACATCGCCGGCCGGCCGCACCGAGTTGACCATGCCGACCCCCTGCCCGGCGTAGAGCGCCATCGCCGCGATGTTCCCGTGGACCCAGCGGCTCGGCGTGTTGACCGCGAACCGTGCGAGGTCGGTCGTGCCGCCGTCACCGTCCGATGCCGTCGCGACGATGCTGTCGGGAGGCAGCGCGCAAGCGGCGGCGACCGCCGATGCGAGCGTGCGATGAGGGGCATCCGGCCAGCCGAGCGAGAACGTCGTGGTGAGTACCGTCTCATCGCTCTTCGCCGCGACGAGCGCCCGAACGTAGTCCGCATGCGCGGTCGATTCATCGGTGGCGACGAACAGGGTGCCGACGCGAACCCCGGCCGCGCCAGCGGCGATGGCGGCGGCCATGGCTCGAGGGCTCGCGATGCCACCGGCCGCGATGACCGGGGGCACGCCGGGCAGCGACAGCACCGCATCGAGGAGCGCGTGCAGCGGGAGGATCCCCCGCACGTGCCCGCCGGCTTCGATCCCCTGGGCGACGATCAGATCGACGCCCGCGTCGATCGCGGCACGAGCCTCGTCGACAGATCCGATCTGCCAGCTGACATGCGCTCCGCCGGCGTGTCCGCGCTCGACGATGGCGCGAGACGGGCTCGCCCAGAAGACCTCGACCACCCGTAGCGAGCGCGCCGCGAGGTCGAACGTCTCCATGTCGTTCGCCATCCAATGACCGAAGAAGCCCATACCGGTCGCGCCCGGAGTCCCGGCGGCGCCGTCCCGGGCGAGGGCGATCCGCTTCGCGGACGGGACCGGTGAGAACTCGCACAGCATGCCCAATCCGCCGGCACGCGCCACGGCTACAGCGAGCTCAGGTCCGGCAACGCCACCCATCGCCGCCTGCTGGATCGGAACAGCACAACCGACAAGCTCCGTGAACGGCGTGCGCACCCTAGGTGGTGGTCGAAGCCTTCTCCGCGACGACCGGGTCGGACTTGCCGCCGGTGTGCACGGTCCAGTCGCGCTCGTCGAAGTCCTTCGCACAGTACGGGCAGATGTTCCACTCGGGCCGGATGAGCTTCGCGCACGACGGGCAGACGCGCTTCAGGCGTGTGCGGCACGTCGGGCAGAGGATGAAGTCCTCCTGCACACGCTCGTGGCAGGTCGGGCACACGATGCGCTGCTCGGCTTCCGCGAGGAGGCTCTCCTCGGCGAGCTGCCGCTCGTAGGACTCAGCGATCGTCTCGCGCGACCGGATGATGAGGTAGATGAAGAGGCCGAGGACCGGGACCGCCGTGACGAACAGCGCCGCGAGCACCGGGAGGATCCGGTTCTCGGTGCGGTTCTGGGCGTCACGATAGGTCCAGAAGATCATCGCGATGTACAGGACGAAGAGGTACAGGCCGATGAACCGCAGCCCCAGCTGCACGATCGCGCTGTTCACGAAGCCTGACCAAATTGCGCCGATATCTGGCATCGCTTACACCCCCGCGCGCGCCGGTCGGCCGCCCTCGGCCGCCACGCGCTCACGCCAATAATCGAGAACGTCGCGAAGCGTCTGCTCGAACGGGATCTTCGGCTCCCAGCCGGTCGCCGCGCGGAACTTCGACGGATCCGCCCACAGGATCGGCACATCGCTCGGCCGGAGCCGTGCGGGGTCCTCCTCGGTGCGGATCTTCAGCTTCGAGTAGCTGAGGAGGACGTCGAGCATCTCGCGGATCGTATGCGTGCGGCCGCTGCCGACGTTGTAGCTCTCACCGGGCTCGGCCTTCTCGAGCGCGAGCCAGTACGCCCGCACGATGTCGCGCACGTCCGAGAGGTCGCGCTTGGAGGTGAGGTCGCCGTGGTAGATGACCGGCGGATGGAAGCCGGCCTCGATCTCGGCGATCTGCTTCGCGAACGTGCTGTCGGCGAAGACCGGGCCGCGGCGCGGACCGGTGTGGTTGAACCCTCTCGTCACGACGACGTGCAGCCCGTACGACTTGAAGTACTGATAGGCGAGCTTGTCCTGCGCGACCTTGCTCACCGCGTACGGCGACAGCGGTCGCAGCGGGTTGGTCTCCTTCATCGGCACCTCGTCGGGGTGGACGAGGCCGTACTCCTCGCTCGAGCCGGCGACGTGCACGCGGATCTGCTTGCCATGGCGGCGGACCGATTCGAGGATGTTCACCTGCGACTGGATGTTGATGTGGAGCGTCGAGGCCGGCTCGTCGAAGCTCTCCTGCACGAACGACTGCGCCGCGAGGTGGAAGATCCGGTCCGGCTGGATGGCCGAGATCATGTGTTCCACCGCGCCCGCGTCGGTGAGCTCGCAATAGACGAGCGTGACCCGGCCCTTCTTCTTCTCATCGCGGAGGGCCTGTCCGTCGCTGTAGCGTCCTTCGACGGTGTCGACCTTCTGGAGACGGCGCAGCGGCTCGAGGTTCTCCATCCGCGAACGCCACCGGAACGTGCCATACACGGCGACGTCGGGATGCTCGGCAAGGAGATACTCGGCAAGGTGACTTCCGGCCATGCCGGTGATACCGGTAATAAGGACGCGCACTGCGCGGCAAGAATAGCAAGGGACATGCCGGAGCTTGCTCGCCTGCCGGGTCGGGATCAGTGAGGAAATGAGCATCCTCGAGGTGCGCCGCCACGCCGAACGCGGCATGCAGACCGTCCTCACCCCGCGCGGCGAAGCCGCGGCCCAGGCACTCGCCGGGACGAAATACGCGCTCGTCGTCTCGAGCCCGTTGGAGCGCGCGAAGCGCACGGCCGAGCTCGTCGGTGGACGGCTCGATGCGACCGAGCCCGGCCTGCTCCCCGACATCGGAGGCGCCGGCGTGTTCGGTGCGATGGCCACGCTCGCGGAATGGCGCGCGCTCCTGCGATCCGATCCGAGGGCCCGCGACTTCGCGCAGGAACAGCTCAGCACATGGGCCCGCATCGCCGCGCGCGTCGGCCCGAAGGACCGCGCACTCGCGATCTCCCACGGCGGCATCATCGAGCTCCCCATCGTCGCGCTCGCCGAGGAGCTGGGCATGGCCATCGATGGCCCGTCGTTCGCGAATCTGGACGGCGCGCTCATCACGTACGACCCGAAACGGAAGACGAAGCTCGAGCTGCTGCGCGCGTGAGGCGCCTCACTGTCGGCCTCGTGCTGACGATCACGCTCAGCGCGTTCTCGGCACTCGCGGTCGAGACGATCCTCCCGATCATCTCTGACGAGCTCGGCGGCGTGTCGCTGTACGGCTGGGTCTTCAGCGCGTTCTTCCTCGGAAGCCTGGCCTCGGTGATCGTCTTTGGCGGCATCGCCGACGAGCACGGCACCCTCCTTCCCTATTCGATCGGCCTCGGGCTCTTCGCCGCCGGACTCGCGATCGCGGGTGCCGCGCCCGCGATGGCCGTGATCGTCGCCGGCCGCCTCATCCAGGGCATCGGCTCGGGCGCGATCATCTCGGCGACGTACGCGAGCATCGCCCGCGGGTACACCGAGACACAGCGACCACGGATGTTCGCGATCCTCTCGACTGCGTGGGTCGTGCCGTCCATCGTCGGGCCGGCAGCGGCGGCGTTCATTGCGACGTCGTCCACGTGGCGCCTCGTCTTCGCGGGACTGCTGCCGTTCGCGATCATCGCGGCCGTGCTCGCGGTGCCGGCGCTGCGCGAGCTCGGCGCGCCGGCGAGGCGCGGCGCGCGCACGAGCCGTCGCGACGCGGTGCTCGTGGCCATCGGCTTCGGCCTCCTGCTCGCCGGGATCACGAACCCGGCGCTCGTCATCGCCGTGGCGCTCGTCGCCGCGGGCGGCGCCATCGGCGTACCCGCGCTGCGCCGCGTGACACCCGCGGGGACGCTCACGGCCCGGACCGGGCTCGGCGCGGCGGTGCTCGTCCGCGGGCTGATCACGTTCGCGTTCTTCGGGACCGAGGCGTTCCTGCCGCTGATGCTGCGCGAGGCGCGTGGCATCAGCCCAACGCTCGCGGGCCTCGTGCTCACGACCGGTGCGGTGACCTGGACCGGCGGGGCCTGGGTGCACGAACGTCTCGCGTCACGGCTGACCAGCCGCGCGATCATCGCGACCGCGTTCGGGCTCGTGGCCCTCGGGGCGACCGGCGTGCTCGCCGTGCTCCTCGCGCCGGGCGTTCCGGTCGAGGTCGCATACGTCGCGTGGGCGGTAAGCGGCGCCGGCATGGGCTTCGGCTACGCCGCGATCTCCGTGCTCGTGCTGCGGATCGCGCCCGCCGACCGCGTTGGCGCGACCAGCGCGGCGATGCAGGTGCTCGACAACCTCGGCACCGCGCTCGGGACCGGCGTCGGAGGTGCCGTCGTCGCGCTCGCCGTCGCGCGTGGACTCCCCGTGGAGACGGGCATCGCCGCGGCGTTCGGCGTCGCGATCGCCGGCGGGCTCACCGGTCTGGCGGTGTCGCGGCGACTCGACGCGTCGCGCCCATCGGTCGTCGCTCGAACGCCCGTCCCGGCCAGCGCTCTCGTGATCGATCGGTGACGAGACCGGTCGTTCGCGGTGGCGTCGTTGGCATGGGCCGCGCCGCCGTCGCGCTCCTCTTGCTGCTCGCGCCAGCATGCGCCGCGGCGACCGCGGACAACGCGGCCGTCCAGCGCGACTACGCGGAACGACGATCGACCGTCGAGGTCACGGCCCAAGGCGTCGTGACGACGGTGCTCGCGGACGACGCCGGTCCGTCAGGCCGGCATCAGCGCTTCATCATCCGACTCGCGGGCGCGTCGCAAACGGTGCTGATCGAGAACAACGTGACCGTTGGCCAGCGCGTGCCGGTCGCCCCGAATGACGACGTCACGGTGCACGGCGAGTACATCTGGAACGATCAGGGCGGGCTGATCCACTACACCCACCATGATCCCGCGCCCGGCCACGAGGGCGGGTGGATCGACCGCAACGGGGTCCGCTACCAGTGACCGGCTAGACGCGCGCGGCCGGACGAGCGAACTGCGCGATCGCGTCGATGAGCGCCACGTGCTCCTGCTCGAGCACCCGCGCGGCGAGCGCGTCGGCATCGTCGCCGAGTAGCACCGGGACGCGCCGCTGCACGAGGATCTCGCCGGCGTCCACCTGACCGGCGTGGGCCCGATGCACGGTGCAGCCGGTCTCGCGGACGCCCGCAGCGAGCACCGCCTCGTGGACCTTCGCTCCATTGAGACCGCCGAACGCCGGAAGCAGCGCGGGATGGATGTTGATCACCGGGACATCACCCAGCCGCGCGAAGAACTCGTCGCACAGGATCCGGTCGTACCCGGCGAGCACGACCAGCTCAACGTCGACGGCGACGAGCCGCGAGGCCATGAGCAGCTGCGCCGCGTCGCGGCCGCCGTTCGCCGCGGGCGGGAATGCCTCCGCGGGAACACCCCTGTCCTTCGCCCGCTCGAGCGCGGGCGCGCTCTTGCGGCTCGAGGCGACGTACACGACCGTCGCGTCGAGCCGGCCGTCGCGCGTCGCGTCGAGGATCGCCTGGAGGTTCGTGCCGCGCCCGCTCACGCAGACGCCGACGCGGA
>DATCPY010000210.1:0-4377 GCA_036569845.1 Candidatus Limnocylindria bacterium
AAGCTCGAGCTGCGCGAGATCACCGGTCCGCCCGAACAGCGGCATGTGCACGCGCGGGCGCGTCGCCGCACGGCCCGCGAGCGGGAGCGCCCGGAGGGGCGCACGCTTGCCCTTCGCGCTGAGCTCGACCGCCGGACCGAACGCAAAGTGGCCGGCCGCGGCGCTCGCGGTCCGCTCGCCGCACACGATCGCCCAGGGTTCGGCGAGCTGTTGCAGCCGCGCGGCGGTGTTCACCGCGTCGCCGGTGATCAGGAAGTCGCCGGAGCTCGCATCGCGCGTCGCGACGACCTCGCCGGTGTTCAGGCCGATGCGGATCGGGAGCTGCTCGCCGAGCTTCGGCTCGGCGCGAACGCGATCCCGCAGCTGCTCGGCCGCGGCGATCGCACGGACGGCGTCGTCGCCGTGCGCGGTCGGGAGGCCGAAGACGGCCATGACCGCGTCGCCGATGAACTTCTCGAGCGTGCCGCCGTGCTCCGCGACCACCTCCTTCGCGATCGCGTAGTACCGGCCGAGGAGCGCGCGGAGGTCCTCGGGGTCGAGCTCCTCACCGAGCGCGGTCGAGCCCGCGACATCGGAGAACAGGATCGTGACGAGGCGGCGCTCTTCGGCCATGCGGGCCGATTGTGGGCACAATGTCCGCAACACGCGTTGGGGAGGTACAGATCGATGCCCAAGTTCATGGATGTTCATAACGGCTTCGTCGGAGTGACCGCGGAGCAGCTCAAGGCGGCCCACGATGCGGATCTGGCGATCGAGAAGGACGAGGGCGTCCACTTCGAGCGCGCGTGGCTCGACCCGAAGAGCGGCAAGGTGTTCTGTCTCGCGACCGGCCCGAGCAAAGAGGCGGTCATGAAGATCCACGAGCGCGCCGGCCACCCGACGACCGAGGTCTACGAGCTCCCGATCGAGGTCTAGCGAATTCAAAGGGACCGCCCGATGCGGGCGGTCCCGTCGACTACGGTTTCGTGTAGGTCGTCGCGCTGAGCCCGGCGGCACCCGCGGAGCCCGTGCTGGTACCGCCAGCACCGCGGGATCCGGCGATGAGGACCACCGCGGGGTCGACGGTCACGGTCGATGCGGCATCGCGGAAGACCGCGACACTCGGACCGCCGGCGCCCAGGCAAGCAAGTACCCGCGCGTATCGACGCATATGCAAGCGGCACCGTTCGTGGTGTCGCTAGCATGCCCGGCGACGGCCGCCCGGCCGTGGGGAAGAAGAGTTCGGAGGATCACGCATGCGCAGATCACCACTCGCGTTGCTCGTTGCGCTCGTCCTTGTCATCGTGGCCGCAGGGACGGCCATCGCGACGTCCAGCACCGATACCCAGGCGAACCAACCGCAGGTCGCGGACGAACCGGCATCGAACACGACGGCGCGCTTCCCGACTAACAAGCAGAACGAGCCGACCGTGCGCATCGCGCCCGACGGCACGCACGCGATCGCCGGCGCGAACGACGAACAGAAGCAGCCGCCGTGCGGTCCGGGCCCGCAGCGCGGTACCTCCGCGCCGACGAATGACTGCTCGTTCTTCCCGGGTGTCGGCACGAGCGGCGTGTACACCTTGGATAACGACGGCGTGACGTGGACGAACCTCGGGCTCCTGCCCGGGTACACCGATGCCGAGCCCAACGTGGCCCCGTCGGCGGGCCCGCTGCCGACGTCTGTGGCGCCCGGAAAGCTCGTTTCGGACGGCGACCCAGTGGTCGTGTTCGGCCCGAAGCTCGTGAACGGCGCCTTCACGTTCGCGCAGGGTGCGCGCGCGTACTACGCGAACCTCGCCTCGTACTCGAGCAGCGCCCGGCAAGGGGAGCAGGCTCCCGAGCTCATCGGAGTGTCGATCTCCGATGACTACGGCGCGAGCTGGTACGACCCGATCGTCGCGGTCTCGAAGCACGGCTACATCTTCAACGACAAGGAAGACATCTGGGCCGACCGCAACGAGGCCTCGCCGTACTTCGGCCGCGTCTACATCACCTGGACGCAGTTCCGTGACATCCCGGGTGCGGCCGAGCCGGTGATGGTCGTCTACTCGACCGACGCCGGGCTCACGTGGTCACGGCCGAACCAGCTCTCGATCGCGCAGAACTACGCCTTCGGTGGCCGGCAGGGCTCCACCGTCCGCACCGGTCCTGATGGCACCGTGTACGTGATCTGGGAGGACAGCGACCTGAACGGCTACAAGCAGGTCCTCCAGACCTCCACTGACGGCGGCTTGACGTGGTCGAAGACGATCACCATCGCGCGCAACAAGGACATCGCCGACCCGATCCCCGGCGCGAACTTCCGCACCGACAGCTTCGCGAGCGCCGGTGTCAATCAGACCACTGGTGCCGTCTACGTCGCGTGGTCCAACGCGGCGAGCGGCAGCGGCCGCATCGTCGTGTCGAAGGGCACGAACCAGGGCCGGACGTGGTCCGCACCGGTCACGGTGTCGACGGCCACTGAGGGCTACGCGTTCTTCCAGGGCCTCGACGTCGCGCCGAACGGGCGTATCGACATCGGGTACCAGGCCCTGATCGCCGTGAACCCGGCGACCTACGGCACCGGGAACGCGAAGATCGACAGCTACTACGTCTCCTCGAGCAACGGGGGCCTGACCTGGTCGGCGCCGACGAAGATCTCGAGCAGGTCGTCAGACCCCGCGGCCTCCGCGCAGAACAACCTCGCGCTGCAGTTCTGGGGCGACTACAACACCCTCGCCTCGACGAATGACACCGCGCTCTTCATCTACACCGACACCCGGACCGGCGAAGGCTGCCTGCCAGTCGACGCGTACCAGCACGGCCTCGACGGGACCGGCCCGGCGGTCGCGAAGCCCGCGCCCGGCACAGACTGCCCGGCGCAGTTCGGCAATAGCGACGTGTACGTGAGCAAGGTCACGCCGTAAGGCTTCGCGTATCTCGCGATCTCGAAGGGCCGCCCACACCGGGCGGCCCTTCTGTCTTGCGCCTCGCGGCCTCCGAGTTGACGTGCCGCACAATATGCATCATGATATGCAGCATGAAGAAGGCCCCGCGGTCGACTGACCGCGTCTCGGTCCCGATCCCAGACCGCGTCCGTAACGCAGCCACATACCCGGATCTGGTCGGCTTGCCCGAAGGCGCGTCGTCCGCTTCGGTCTACGAGCGACTACTCGAATACGGCTACGACGCGGCGATCCGTGCCAAGCGGCACCGCGAGCAGCTCGCGACCGCGCTCGCGTACTCGCGCGACCCGGAACAACGCCGGATCGGTCCAGACCTTCAGCGCGCCGCGCTCCGCAAGGGCGTTCTCTAGCCGAACGTGCCCGTCCTCCGGGGCACCGTCCACGCGCTCGACATGCCCGGCACGAAGACAACGGCGGCGGTCATCCTGACGAACGACCGCTGGAACGCGGCGATGGCCCGCGTTGCCGTGCTCCCGGTGCGATCTGAGATCCTGCCGGGCGAGGAACGCTACGCGATCGCCTACGGGAAAGGGTTCGTCACGGCGGCCCGCGTCCTTTCGGTCTTCGCGCCACCGGATCCGCTTTCGCCCCTTGGACCCGTGGTCGACGGGCTCGAGGAGGATGCGCTCGCGGCGATCGAGGACCGGCTGTGCGAGTTCCTCGAACTTCCCAACCTTCTCGGCGACCCGCCGTCGGTCCAGCGCCCGGCCGGCGAGACGTCCGCCTACCCGCTCTGGGGTGAGATCTATCGCGGCCCGGTGCTCGGCAACGAACGAAAGCGATTCGTCGTGGTGAGTCCAAACGAATGGAATCGGATCTCGGGGATGGCCAGCGGGGTCCGCACGACAACACAGCTGAAGATCGATGACATCTGGTTCCCACGGATCGTCGACCGGTCGACACGTGCCGCCTGCGGTGACGCAACCACGTTCACGACCGGCGAGTGGCGACTCGCGAGGCGCGACCGTCCGACGCCGTTCACAACGACCATCCGTGACATGGTCGCGATCGCGCGCGGCTTGGCCGACGTGTATGACCTCGGCTCGGCGCTCACCCGCCTGGGCATCGCGTGAGAGGGCGGGCCGCCACGTGGGCCGGCCTTTGATTTGCCCCAGGCGGTGTATGATGTAAGGCGATGGCAAGAAGTAAGGACTCGAGTCTTCGTAAGGTATCGGAGGTGACCGGGGTGTACCGCGCGCGGATCACGAGCAAGGGACAGGTCACGATCCCGGCCGCCGTGCGCGAGCAGGTGGGGCTCGAGCCGGGTGACGAGATCGCGTTCGAGCCGAAGACGCTCCGATTCAGCGCTGTGCCGCGGCCCAAGCTGAGCGACCTCTACGGGATCCTCGCCCCGCGGCGGCCGATGCCACCGTTCGACTGGGAGAAGGAGCGCGCCGCGGCAGCGGAAGCGGCGGGTCGGTATGACGCGGAGAAGACCGCTCGGATCATG
>DATCPY010000211.1:0-9862 GCA_036569845.1 Candidatus Limnocylindria bacterium
TGGCCGTCATGACAAAGGGCAAGGTCACCGCGGGAAAGGCGAAGGGCATCGATGCCTGCGCCGACGATCGCGGGGTCATCCGCGCCGCGGCGATGGACCAGCGGGGCTCATTGAAGAAGGAGATCGGGAAGCAGGGGGGCCAGCCCACCGACGACTCGATCACCCAGTTCAAGACCGCCGTGACGAAGGTCCTCACCCAGCACGCCACCGCGATCCTCATGGACCCCGAGTACGGACTGCCGGCCCTCCGGGCCCGGCGGCCCGGGAGCGGCGTGCTCCTGGCGTACGAGAAGACGGGCTACGACGCTGATCCCCAGAACCGCGCGCCCGACCTGCTCGAGCGGTGGAGCGTGCGGCGCCTCGTCGAGGCCGGCGCCGACGCGATCAAGATCCTCCTCTATTACGACCCGTTCGACGACAAGGACGTGAACGACCGCAAGCACGTCTTCCTCGAGCGCATCGGCGCCGAGTGCCGAGGGCTGGACGTCCCGTTCTTCCTCGAGCCGCTCGCGTACGACAAGGACATGGACGAGAAGGGCTTCGAGTTCGCGAAGCTGAAGCCCAGAGCCGTGCAGGCGTACATGGACACGCTCTCCGCGCCGCGGTTCGGGGTCGACGTGCTCAAGGTCGAGGTCCCGGTGAACATGGCGTTCGTTGGTGGCTCGAAGGCCAACCATACCGGCCAGATCGCATACGACCGCAAGACCGCGCTCAAGCACTTCAAGGACGCCTCGGACGCCGCGAAGCTTCCGTTCATCTACCTCTCGGCGGGCGTGACGAACGAGGTGTTCAACGAGTCCATCGAATGGGCCGGCGAGGCCGGCGCGAAGTTCGCGGGGGTCCTCTGCGGCCGCGCGACGTGGCAGCGCGGCATCCCGGTCTACGCGAAGGAGGGCGTCAAGGCGTTCGAGACCTGGCTCGAGCGGGAGGGCGTCGCGAACATCGAAGCGCTGAACGCGATCCTGGCTCGCACCGCGTCACCGTGGTGGACGGTCTACGGCTCGCGAGGCGCCGCGACGGGTTAGTACCAGCCGCGCCGCCCGCGACCGAAGAGCAGCCCGACACCAGCCGTGATGAGGAACAGCGGCCACAGCTGGCCGATCGGCAGGTCGAGCAGGAACGCCGCGGTGAGCAGGAGGAAGCCGAGCCCCGCGATGAACGGTCCGGTCGCCCAGTCCGGGTGGCCGTCGCGCCACAGCGCGTACGCCGTGGCCAGCGTGCTCAACGCGGGGATGAGGATGAACAGCGCCCACCAGTTGCGCAGCGTCGACCCGAAATAGTTCTGGGCAAGGAAGATCCCGCCGAGCAGGATGAGGATCAGGCCGGGCAGCCACGAGCCGTAGATCGAACCCGACGTGGAGCGCACGCTAGTCCCGGTCCCTGCGCCCGGCGAAGAATCCGGAGAGGAGTGCCTCGGCTTCGGCGCGGCGCGCGCCGAGGCGCCACTTCGGATGGTGGTTGAGCGCGGGCTCATCGAGCAGCTCCGCCACCGACCGCACCGCACCGGCCTTTGGGTCCGGCGCGGCGAAGACCACGAGGTCGACCCGTGCGAGTACCGCGGCGCCGGCGCACATGGCGCACGGCTCGAGCGTCACGTACAGCGCGCAGCCGTTGAGCCGCCACCGATCGAGGGCCTGCGCGGCCGCACGGAGGGCGATGAGTTCAGCGTGCGCGGTGGGATCCTGTTCGAGCTCGCGGGCGTTGTGCCCCCTGCCAACGACCACACCGTCGTGAACGACGACCGCGCCGACGGGCACGTCGCCGTACTCGATCGCGGCCCTCGCCTCATCCAGCGCCTCGGTCATGAAACGCTCGTCGTCGCCGACGCTGGGGAGGTCAGACACCCAGGTACCGGGCCTCGACGTCGGGCTGCGCGGCCAGCTGCGCCGGGGTCCCGTGAAAGACGATCGTCCCCTTGTTCATGACGTAGATCCGCTCGCCGACGCGTGTCGCGAGCGCAAGGTTCTGCTCGACGAGCAGGATCGCAAGCCTGGTCGCGCGAAGCGACAGCAGCGTCTCGCCCAGCTCGGTCACGAGCTTCGGCGCGAGCCCTTCCGACGGCTCGTCGAGCAACAGCAGGCTCGGATTGCGCATCAGCGCGCGGCCGATCGCGAGCATCTGCTGCTCGCCGCCCGAGAGCTCATCGCCGCGATTCTGGAGCCGGCGCCCGAGGGACGGGAAGAGCTCGAGGATCCGCCGCTCGTCCCAGCCGCCGGCGACCGGTCGGGCCGCGAGCAGCAGGTTCTCGCGCACCGATAGCTCGGCGAAGATGCGACGGCCTTGCGGCACGAGCGCGACGCCGGCTTGAGCGATCCGGTGGGCGGGCTGACGGGCCAGGTCGGCGGATCCGACGCGGATGGAGCCCGCACGCGGCCGGAGGAGACCACTGATCGCCGCGACCGTCGTGCTCTTCCCCGCCCCATTGCGGCCGACGAGCGACACCGCCTCGCTCTCACCGACGTCGAGATCGACGCCTTGAAGGATGTGGCTGTTGCCGTAGTACGCGTGCAGCCCGCGGACCTCGAGACTGCTCACGCTTCCACCTGCTTGCCGAGATAGACGTCGTGGACCTGGCGATCGCCGCGGATCTCCTCGGGCGTGCCCTCGGCGATCGCGCGACCTTCGTGCAGGACCGTGATGCGGTCCGCGAGCCGGAACACCACGTCCATATCGTGCTCGACGATGAGGAGGGTTATCGAGCGATCGAGCGCCGTGATGAGCGCCGCTATCCGGTCGGTCTCCGCGGGCGACATGCCGGCGGTCGGCTCGTCGAGCAGTAGGACCCGCGGGCGCCGGGCGAGCGCGACGGCGAGCTCGAGCTGCCTTCGCTCACCATGCGACAGCGTCCGCGCCGGCACGGAGCCGCGCTCGGAGAGGCCGACCTGGTCGAGCACCGCGCAAGCCCGCGCGATCTCGTCAGGCCGCGGGGAGCGCAGCGGGCGGTACGCACCGCCAAGCGACGTCACCGATAGCAGGACGTTGTCACGCACGCTGAGCGGATCGAACAGCTCGTTGCGCTGGTACATCCGGGTGAGTCCGAGGCGCGCTCGCTTCCAGGTCGTCAGCCGTCCGAGCTCGGACCCGTCGAGACGCATGCTCCCGCTGGTCGCGTGCAGCTCGCCGGTGAGCACGTTGAAGAGCGTCGTCTTCCCCGCGCCGTTCGGTCCAATGACCGCGCGCCGCTCGCCGGGAGCGACCCGCAGATCGACTCCAGCCAGGGCGCGGATCCCGCCGAAGTCCCGGCGCAGCTCGCGCACGTCGATCACGCCCGCACCGCTTTCCGGAGCACGCCCGCGATCCCCTCGCGGGCGAAGACCACGAAGAGGATGAACAGGATCCCGAGGATCGTCTGCGCGGGCAGCCCGGACGGCAGCACGCGCTCGATGAGCAGCACGACGGCCGCGCCCAGCACCGGACCGAGCAGCGTCCCGGCTCCGCCAATGAGCACCATGACGAAACCGGTGACCGACGTGCCGAGCGCGACGTCATTGGGCGAGACGAAGCGAAACTCGTAGGCCGACAGCGCGCCGGCGACCCCCGCGATGGCCCCGGCGAGGACAAATGCGGACAGCTTCAGCGTGCGCGTGTCGTACCCGAGCGCGTGCATCCTCCGCTCGTTCTCGCGAAGGCCGAGGAGCGCGCACCCGTAGCTCGATGTCGTCACGCGCCAGAGCAGCAGAACGACGAGCAGGAAGATCACAGAGACGAGGACGTACAGGTCGGACGCGGCACTCAGGTCGACGCCGAACAGGACGGGCCGGTGCACCGAGGAGAAGCCGTTCGAGCCACCGGTGAGATCGGTAGCCTGGTACGCGATCGCGAACACCATCTGCGCGAGCGCGAGGGTGAGCATCAGAAAGAAGATTCCCACCGCGCGCACCGCGAGGGACCCGACGACCAGCGCCAGGAGCGCGGCGCCGGCGATCGCCGCTCCGAGGCTGACGAGCAGCTGGTCGGTCCCGAGCCACTGCGCCGCGATCGCCGCGGCGTAGGCGCCGCCGCCGAAGAACGCAGCATGGCCGAGCGACGGCAGGCCCGCGTACCCGACGAGGAGGTTCAGCGAGCTCGCGAAGATCGCGAAGATCAGGATCTGCCGGATGATCCCGGCCGCGTAGCGCGACGACTCCCAGGATGCCGACCATTGCGGGAACGTGAGGAGCACGACCCACCCAACGAGCACGACACCGACACGCACCCCGGTGGCCCGGCTCATCGGCCGATGCGCACCCGACCCAGGAGGCCGGTCGGCCTGAACAGAAGGACCAGGGCCATGATCGCGAAGATCAGGGCCAGGGCGAATTGGGGGAAGAGCACCTTGCCGAACGTGTCCGCCGGCCCGACCACCCCGCTACCCGCGATGGCTCCGGAGAGCGAGCCGAGACCGCCGACCACCACGACGATCAGCGAATAGATCAGCGCGTCGACGTCCATCCCCGGCTGCAGCCCGAAGACCGGTGCCGCGACGACGCCCGCGAGACCGGCGAGCCCGGCGCCGACGGCGAAGGTGAAGGTGAACAACCGGTCCGTGTCTACGCCCAGCGCGGACAGCATCTGCGCGTCGCCGACCCCCGCCCGGACGAGCGCACCCAGCCGGCTGCGCCGGTGCAGCGCATAGAGAAGGAGTGCGAGCGCCGTGCTGAAGCCGATGACGAACAACCGGTATGTCGGATAGTCGCTGCCGGCGATCGCGATGGAACGATCGAGGCCTGCGGGGAACGGCAGTGAGCGCACGGTCGCGCCCCAGCCCCAGTCGTCACGCAACCGGATGAAGTCCGTGATGACGAGCGCCAGCCCGATGGTGATGAGGACCTGATCGAGGTGGCGGCCCCGCAGGCGTCGCAGCAGCAGCGGCTCCACGATGAGCCCGAGGAGCGCGAGCGCGAGCGGCGCGACGACGAGCGCCAGCCAGAACGAACCGGTCGCGCGCGTCACCGACAGTGCGACGTATGCCCCGAGCATGTAGAACGCGCCGTGGGCGAGGTTGACCACATCCATCATCCCGAAGATGAGGGACAGTCCGGCGGCCAGGATGAACAGCAAGGCGCCGAACGACAGTCCGTTCAGCGCCTGCTGCAGCGCGTCTTCGAGCGTCACGCGACGGTGGTCACTTGCCGGGATCGGTCACCCGGCCGATCTTGTCGCTGATCGTGTTCACGGTCTGGCCGTTCGCCGTCTTGACCTCGCGCATGTACATGTCCTGGATCGGATTGTGGGTGTCCTTGTCGAACTCGAACGCGCCGCGCGGGCTGTTGAACTTCACCGCCTCGAGCGCCGCGATGAGCTTCAGCTTGTCCGACGTGTCGCCCTTGGTCGCCTGGAGGGCGAGGTCGAGGGCCTGCATCCCGTCCCAGGCCTGCACGGCGAAGACGTCGGGCAGGAGGTTGTACTCCTTCTGGTAGGCGTCCTTGAACGCCTTGTTCTCCGGGTTGTCGAGCTCGACCGCCCAGAACAACGAAGTGATCGCCCCGTTCGCCTGGTCCTTGACGACCGCGAGCACGTCCTGCTCCGTAAGGAAGCCCGCGCCATTCATCCGGTAGCCAGCGGCCGGCAGGCCGAGCTGGGTCCAGGCCTGGATGTACTTCACCGCGTCCGCGCCGGAGAAGAAGGAGTAGATGTCCTTCGTCGGCTGGGCCTTCAGCTGGGTCACGAACGGCACGAAGTCGGCGCTGCCGAGCGGCGCCTTCAGCGAGCCGGTGATCTTGCCGCCACCCTTCGTGAAGCCGGTGGTGAAGTCGGCCTGCGACTCGGTGCCGAAGCCGTAGTCCGCGACGAACGTGAAGACCTCTTTCACGCCCTTCTTGCCGGCCATGTACTCGCCGATCGGCTCCGAGATCTGGTACGAGCTGAACGAGGTGCGGAAGATGTAGGGGCTCTTGCAGGACGGTTTGCAGTCGGTGGTCGTCCGAGTGAGGGCGTTGCCGCCGGCGTTGGTCGCGATGTAGATCATCTTGGCGCTGTCGACCGCGTTCCGGATCGCGTACGCGATCGGCGTGGCGACAACACCGAGCATGACGTCCACCTGATCCTGGTCGATGAACTTCTGGGTCTTCGCGAGGCCGACCTGCGGATCATTCGCCTCGTCCTCATAGATGACGGTGACCGGACGATTCGCGAGCCGGTTTCCCTTGGTCTTCAGATACAGGTCGGTGGCGCGCTTCATCGAGTTACCGAGCTCCGCGTACACCTTCGTGAACGGGAGCAGCTGCCCGATCTTCAGCGCTTTGCCGGGACTCGAGATCACGCTCGCCGCCGCGGATGGCGCGGCGCTGCCGCCGGTCGAAGACGAAGGGGTGCAGGCCGCGAGGGCCGCAGCCGACGTTGCCGCCAGGAACGCCCGGCGTGAGATCCGGTATCGCTCGTCCATCGAACCCTCCCCGCGAGGTTGCTACCGCGCGCACTCTAGTCGTCCGCCCGGCCGCAGCTGGATTTCCGCCTGTCAGGACCCGGTGAGCTTCGCCGGTCGTTTCTCGAGGAACGCCCGCACGCCCTCGGCGTAATCCGTTGACCGCCCGGCGCGGTCCTGCAGCGACGCCTCGACCTCGAGGAAGTCGCGGAGCCCGTGATCCCACGCCGCGTTCAGGCCTTCCTTCGTGAGGGCGTACGCCTCGGTCGCGCCTGCGGCGAGGTCACGTGCGTACGCGCGCCACCGATCCGCGAACTCCACGTCGGGCCAGACCCGCGTCGCGAGCCCGATGCGCAGCGCCTCCGCGCTGGCGATCGGCTCGCCGCCGAACACGATATCGACCGCGCGGCCCCAGCCGACCAGCCGCGGAAGGAAGTAGGCCGACGCCGCGTCGGGCACCAGTCCGACCTTGGACCACGCGGCGCGGAACGTCGCGGACTCCGCGGCGACCCGGATGTCGCAGCAGACCGCGAGGCCGAAGCCCGCGCCGGCGGCGATGCCATTCACCGCGGCAACGACGGGCTTTCGCATCTCGCGGATCGCGGTGACGACCGGGTGGTAGCGCCGGCGCAGCTCGTCACCGAGATGCAGCTCCGCACCCTGCGCAAGCGCCGCGGCGCGGTCCCGCAGATCCTGGCCAGCCGAGAATGCACGGCCGGCGCCGGTGATGACGACGCATCGAATGCCGGCGTCGCGCCCCGCGTCCGCGACTGCGACGCCAAGAGAGGTGGTCAGCGCTTCGTCGAATGCGTTCAGCACGTCGGGACGATCTAGCGTGATGATCGCGACCCCGCCGTCCCGTTCTACGCGGAGCGGCGGAGTCACTTCCCTTTGAAAACGGCTTTGCGCTTGTTCACGAAGGCGTCGACGCCCTCCTTCTTGTCCTCCGTCGAGAACAGCAGGTAGAAGGCCTTGCGCTCGAACTCGAGGCCGGCGTCGAGCGTCGAATTGAACGCGAGGTCGATGGCCTCGGTCGCCAGGCGGACGGCGATCGGCGGCTTCTCCGCGATCGTGCGCGCGAGGGTCTTGGCGTCCTCGAGCCACGAGGCGGCCGGGTAGACCTGCGCGACGAGCCCGATCGCCTTGGCTTCGTCGGCCTTCACCCGCCGCCCGGTGAGGATGATGTCCATTGCACGGTATTTGCCGACCGCGCGGGTGAGCCGCTGGGTCCCACCGGCGCCGGGGATGATGCCGAGGTTCACCTCGGGCTGGCCGAACTGCGCGGTCTCGCTGGCGACGATGATGTCGCAGGTCATCGCGAGCTCGCAGCCGCCGCCGAGGCAATACCCCGAGACAGCGGCGATGATCGGCTTGCGGATCCTCCGGACGCGCTCCCACCGAGTGGTGAGGTCCTGCTCGAGCATGCTCGCGGGCGTCGCGTCGACGAACGACTCCTTGATGTCGGCGCCGGCGGCGAAGGCCTTCTCGTTACCGGTGAGGACGATGCACCGGATGTCCGCCTCGTTGTCCAGGGTCTCCAAGGACGACACGAGCTCGTCCATGAGCTCCTCGGATAGCGCGTTCAGTACCTCGGGCCGGTCCAGCTGGACCGTCGCGATGGGCGCCTCGCGAACGATCTTGATCGTGCTCACCAGCAGTACTCCCCCATTCGTTCGGGAGGAGTATGCCGTCCCCCTCTCGGGGGGGCCCGCGAGGGTGTTCCGCCGCGAGACTTGCGCGATGCTCCCGACCGGTCTGCCGCTCATGGAAATGCCGCGCCTCGAGCGCGCCATCAACAACGCTCGGTGGGTGGGTGCCATCACCGTCGTGGCGATCGCACCGTTCTTCCAGACGATCGGGATCGGATACCTCGCGGCCCTCGCCCTCAGCTTGATCGTCGGCGCGATCGTCATCCCGCGGCTGCGCCACGCATCCATCGCGCAGATCGTCGACATCGCGGTCGTGATCCTCGCGATGCTCACATTCGCCCCCGACCCCGAGTGGCCGCAGTCGATCATCGGCATCTTCCTCGTCATGGGTGGCGCCTTCCGCTTCGGGCGGCTCGGCAGCCTCGTGACGGCGGTGGTGGCGACGGTCGTGTTCCTGGGCCTCTCGATCTACCGTCAGGCGGCCTTCGGCTACGCCCTGCTGCCCCAGCGCCTGGCGTTCGAGCCTGCGGTGTTCTTCATCACCGCGCTGTTCATGGCCGGCATCATCTGGCAGCTCGAGGCATTCCGCCGGCGCAACGATGAGGAGACCGAGCGATACGAGGCGCTCCTACGCGCGCAGAGCGACCTCGGCCAGCTGGTCCTGCTCACCGAGAGCGGACGCGCCGTCTACATGAACGACGCGTTCGCGACTCTGATCGGCCGCCCGCTGAGCACGATCGACGACGTGAGCGCGCTCTATGACCTGGTCGCGCCAGAAGCACGCGACGCATTCCGGACGAAGGTCGAGACGCACGTCCGCAACGAGCAGAGCCTGACGATCGAGATCCCGATCGTCCGGCCCGACGGCGAGCGGCGCTACCTCGAGGTCGCGCTCAAGCCGTTCGGCACGAGCAGCGAGGCGCGGCTCGTGCTCATCGCTCGCGACGTCACCGATCGCCGGTACGCGGAGGACGCGCTCGCCCACCAGGCCCTCCACGACATCCTGACCGGCCTGCCGAACCGCACGCTGCTCCGCGACCGGCTCGACCAGGCGATCCTCGAAGGACGTCGCCGCAACGAGTCGCTCGCGCTCCTGCTCATCGACCTCGACGAGTTCAAGGCCGTCAACGACAGCTTCGGCCACCACGTCGGTGACGCGCTGCTCACGCAGGTCGGACCGCGATTCGAAGCGAGCCTTCGCGCGGTCGACACCGTGGCCCGGCTCGGCGGCGACGAGTTCGCGATCGTCCTCCCCGGAGCCGACGCGTCGAGTGCCGGCCGGGTGGCGGCATCGCTCCTCAAGTCGCTCGAGCGTCCGTTCACGGTGCAGGCAGAAGCGCTCGTCGTGGGCGCGAGCATCGGCGTCGCGGTCTATCCCCAGCACGGCGACAGCGCGCAGATCCTCCTTCAGCACGCCGACATCGCGATGTACGCCGCGAAGGCCGACCTCGGCAACGGCTACAGCGTGTACGCGCCGGAGCAGGACGGACGCGGTGCAGACCGGCTTGGGCAGCTCGCGGAGCTTCGCCGGGCGATCGAACAGGGCGAGCTCATGCTCCAGTACCAGCCACTCGTCAGCCTCCGGACCGGCCGGGTCACGAGCGTCGAGGCGCTCGTGCGCTGGAATCACCCGACCCGCGGCCTCATCGCGCCGAACGCGTTCATCCCGTTCGCCGAGCAGACCGGACTGATCAAGCCGCTCACGGAGCGCGTCCTCGATCTGGCGCTTAGGGACGTCAGCCTCTGGCGTTCCCAGGACCATGACTGCCCGGTGGCGGTGAACCTCTCGACCCGCAACCTGCTCGACCCCCTGCTCCCCGACCTCGTGCGCTCGCTGTTGCTGAAGCACGACGTGCCACCGTCGGCGCTC